>JBNMJT010000111.1:0-7775 GCA_050873945.1 Dorea sp. | reverse complement strand
TAAATTGATTAACTTCCGCAGCCAGTCACGACTTGAAGCAAACAGTATAAAGTGGTTCTAGTGAATGTGGAATGTTCTTAGAAAAATTTAGAGAGTCAGAATCCCCGTTAAAGGAATGTAGTGAACCTGTTTGAGCCCCAAAGGGGCGAGTTGTGAACGTAATTCCTTTGTTTTTAGGGGATTCTGGCTCTCTTAGTTTTTCTTAGAACATGTAACCTGAACAAGAACCACTTTATACTGTTTTCTTCAAGGACCGAGCGGCCACCTCCGTTAACCAGTTAAATAGAAAACTACTCTTCTCTGTGCCGTATCTTCCGGTACCCTTTCCGCAATCCTTTCACCAAAAGTGTCAGATACCGCAGCACTGCCTCGGTCGCAATCGAGAATACTACGAATAACATGATACATTTCGTTGACATTCCCGTAATCGCGAATAATTTCGGCAGGAAGATGATACATAAGATACATCCGACCAGACATCCTCCCCAGACTGCACCGCGGAAGATATTGACCGGTTTACAGATATTGAACAGGATGATGAACCCTACGATCAGGAGCAACATCGTTGCCGCTGTCGAGATATCTGTAGAATTTACTCCAAATGTCTTACCGAACACAACCAGTGCCCCGACCATCAATACATCAGTCAGACCTGCAGGCAGTGCCTTCAGGAATACATTGGTCAGGAAGTGCCCCTGTATTCTTTCTTTATTCGGCTGGAATGCCAGGAAGAATCCCGGTACTCCGATCGTGAACATGCTGATCAGCGATATCTGGGATGGTTCCAGTGGATAGGTGATCATCAGCACTACGGAGAATAAGGACAACAGGAACGAGAAGATATTCTTCACCAGGAACAGACTGGCTGAACGCTGGATGTTATTGACAACTCTTCTTCCTTCCATCACCACCGATGGCATACATGCAAAGTTGGATTCCAGTAACACGACCTGCGAAGCCTGTACTGCCGCATCACTTCCGGATGCCATGGCAACACTGCAGTCGGCATCTTTCAGTGCGAGTACGTCGTTGACACCGTCTCCGGTCATCGCTACTGTCTTGCCCTGGTCTTTCAGCGCATGTACGAACTGCCGCTTCTGATCCGGTGTTACACGTCCGAATACAGTATAATTGGCAACTGCGTCCGCAACTTCTGCATCTGTATGAAGTGTTGCTGCATCGATATAACGGTCCGCATTTGCAATACCAGCTTCTTTTGCCACTTCAGATACGGTCAGTGGATTATCTCCGGATATGACCTTCACTTCCACGCCCTGTTCAGCAAAGTAGGCAAATGTCTCCGGTGCTTCTTTTCGGATCGGATTAGCAAGAAGTACGTAACCAAGCGGCGTTACTTTTCCGGTCAGTGCCTTTCCATCCAGTTCCCCATCATAAGAACCGAATACCAGTACACGGTTTCCTTTTCCTGCATAGACTTCTATCTCTTCTTTATATTCTTCAAAATCATCTCTCAGTACGAATTCCGGTGCTCCAAGTACATGCACTTCATCTTTATATGTGACTCCGCTGTATTTGGTTGCAGAGGTAAATGGAGTGACAGCCTCGGCGGTCTTTCCGGTTCCTTCTTTGAAATATTCTTTTAACGCTTCCATCGTGATATTGTCACTGCTCATTGCTTTTGCAAAATCACCAAGCATCTTCGGAAGCTCCGGCATCTCGTCTTTTTTATAATTGGCTGTCGGAACCACATCTTTTACACTCATGGAAGTCTCTGTGATCGTACCCGTCTTGTCCACACAGAGTACATTAACTCTTGCAAGTGTCTCGATACTCTTCATATCATGAAGCAATACATTCTGTTTTGCCAGACGCATTGCACTGACTGCCATTGCCACACTTGCCAGAAGGTATAAGCCTTCCGGGATCATACCGATCACGGCTGCTACCATCGATGTGACACTGCTGCGGAACGGATCTCCGTTAAAGAAGAAGCTCTGTACAAACAGAACAATTCCGATTGGGATCAGTGCGATACCGACGAATTTTACCAGTTTATCAAGGGAACGAATCATCTCAGACTGTTCCCCCTTCTGCATTGCTTTCGCTTCCAGTGTCAGTTTGGAAATATAAGAATCCACTCCGACTGCATCCAGTCTCGCATGACACTCTCCTGCCACAATAAAGCTTCCGGACATCAGACGATCTCCCGGATTCTTCGTGATCTCATCCGATTCTCCTGTCAGGAGAGATTCATTGACCTGTACGCTTCCATGTACCACTTCCGCGTCTGCACAGACCTGATTTCCTGCTTTAAAGATCACGATATCATCCAGTACCAGACTTTCGGAATTCACCCGCGAAGTCTTCCCGTCTCTTACCACCATTGCATGTGGTGCATTCAGCATATTCAACTTTTCCAGTGTCTTTTTGGAACGGATCTCCTGCACGATACCGATCAGTGTATTAAAGATGATGACCGGCAGGAATGTCAGGTTACGGAATGATCCTACAATCGTCAGAAGAATTGCAAGGACCAGGAAAATCAAGTTGAAATATGTGAATACATTTTCCTTAATGATCTCTTCCGTTGTCTGCGCCGGCGGATCGACCGACAGATTGCTCCAACCGTCACGCTTATGTTCTTCTACCTGCGCTGTCGTCAGGCCTTCCTCATAATCCGGATCGTATCTGGTTGTCGGTGTTCTTTCTATCTCATAATCACAGGCTTCTTCCTGTAGTTTTCGTTTTCGCCTGTCTTTTTTCTGCATAGAATTCCTCCTTGTCAGCTGCATTCTGCAGCTACATTCTGATTTTATCTATCATTTGTATTTAGTATACACCAGAATATGCCAATATTGTATTAACACTTTATGAATTCTGTATATAATTTTGTTAAACTACTGTGACTCTTTCTTCCTGTAATCCCTTATAAAATTTACTGCCGGCGTTTTTTCTATAATGTCTTCCGAATACCTGAAACAAAAGATGCAGTCCACGTTTTCATATGTAAACTGCATCCTGTTCCTATATACTTATATTTTCGCCTGTTTCATCATAACTGTCTCGCGTGGTGCGTATACACTGCATCTTGCTCCTATATACTTACATTTTCATCCGTGCGAAGCAGTGCGCTTTTCGCAAGCTGGTCTGCTTCTTCGTTATAATGATTTCCCGTATGCGCTGCGACTTTGCAGAAAGATATCTTTATCTGCTTTGCTGCTTCCTGCATATGCGCTGCATATTTGCTGGTGAGTGGTGTTCTTGCTCTCCATACACCCGTCACCCATTTTTCCACACCTTCATAATCATAGCGGATCTCTACCGCCGGATAGTCATGTTCTTTTGCCCATTGCACCGCATTCATCGCACCAAGCATCTCTCCTGCAACGTTCCGGATCTTTACGCCTTCCGGATCACAGCCGCTTCCGGATTTTCTGAATTCTTCTCCGTCCGGTGTCAGGATCACACAGCCAAAGGCATATCTTCCGATACTTTTTTCAAAGCTTCCATCAACATAGGCAATCACCATATTTTCCGGCACTTCCACAATTCCTGCCGCCTCTTTTTCTTTATCCCAGGACACATTCTCCGTTGTTGACATTTGTAAAAATGCCATCGCTTCTTCCCGGTCTGTAAAACCTCTGAACTCTGCGCCCGAGTATCCGGCTGTCGCTTTCTGACACTCTGCCCAGGTCTCAAATAAACCGGTCTTATGTCCTTTTCTTACTGCATATACTTTCTTTTTTGCCATATATATTTCCCTTCTTACTTACTATTTATTTACAATCTATTTGCATCAGTTATTTTAACCTTTGGTATACATAAAGCCTGCCATCGTCAGATTCCAACGAACAACTGATAATGAAATGTTACTTCTCAGTCTTCTTAGTTCTTGTATGAATATATGTGTTCAGCTCTTGTCTTACCTTTTCCATTGTTTCCGCCGTCTCCGGATCTTTATATGGAATCCGTTTCACCAGTTTATCTACAAAATGATTCTTCTCGATTATTTCATACGTCACATTAAAATTAATGTCGTAAAAGTACGCAAGATACGACATCCAGTAATCCATCTTCGTCTTTCTTGTCTCGGAACGGACAGACATCTGTGCTTCGAACTGCTGCATGATCTCTGGAGTGATTTTCGTTCTTCCAACCTCTTCGGCTGACACTCCAAGCATTGCTTCAACCGAATCTTCCAGTTTTACTCTGCAGTTGTCGAGCTTATCCGCATCCCGGATGATTCTGGCATGCAATAATTCCCGTTCATCTCTGATTCCATCCAGACAATAATCACTGTGCCTTGCGATCGCCGTACGAATGATCCCGTCCCAGGTATCTTCTTTCACAAACTGCCGGATCATTCCTTCTTCGAACAGGATCTCTACCCCGAAAGATGCATGATCCATCGTTCCCGGTTCAAAACTGTCATAACGCCTTAGCTGTTCGAATCTTCCGATATCATGAAGAAGTCCTATGATCTCAGCCAGCCTCCGGTCTTCTTCTGAAAGCTTAAGACCTTCTGCTATCTTTCTGCTACATTCAACAACACCATAGGTATGAACAATCTTCAATTTTACCTTATCATTTTCCCGGTCATATCCATCCAGATACCGTTCAAATGCTTCCTCTGCATGCTGTAAATCTATCATCTGTTTATCCTTTCTAAGAATCTTTCTCCATACTTCTCCAGTTTATGTTCTCCGACACCCGATACTTCCAACATCTCATCCAGCATCGTCGGACGCATCACGCACATACCGGCAAGCGTCTTGTCCGCAAATACCATATACGGCGGCACTTTTTCTTCCGCTGCGATCTCACGTCTGAGTTCTCGCAGGCTTTCGAATAACTCTGCATCCTTTTCCGAAAGTTCCGCTGCGACGGCACCTTTTTTACGTCTGTTCTTCTTCTCTTTTGATTCAGATTTCTTTTCTGTCTCTTCTTTCGGAAGCTTCATGATCAGGGATTCTTCCGTTTCCATAAATGCTTTCCCTTCCGGAGTCAGACAGATCACCGGATATTGTTCGCCCTTTTCTTCCACATATTCCCGGAACTGTAATTCTCTTAAGATCTGCCGTAATCTCGGGACCGTCCGGTCACTTAACACTGCATATTCCGGATTCTTATCCAGATTTTTGCCAAGGATCTTCTGACTTTTTCCGCCATGAACGATATCAATCACTGTCGATGCACCGTAATTCCAGTCCAGCGCTGCAAGACATCTTAAGATCGACTTTGCTTCCAGCGTAATATCCACCTCTTCGAACTGTGTCTGGCAGTTCAGACAGTTGCCGCAATAAGAACTGCTCTTTTCCCCGAAATAATTCAAAATGTACTGCCTTAAGCATTCTGACGTAAAGCAGTAAAATGTCATCTGTTTCAGCCGTTCCAGATCCCGTTCTTTCACGATTTTGCGCGTCTCTTCATCCAGTTCGCTGTTCTCTTCTCCATTTTCAATAAAGAGACGGTTCGTTCTTACGTCTCTCGGCTCGTAATACAGGATACATTCCGACGGTTCCCCGTCTCTTCCTGCACGTCCGGCCTCCTGATAATAGCTTTCCATATTTTTCGGCATATTATAATGAATGACAAAGCGTACATCCGGCTTATCGATTCCCATTCCGAATGCATTCGTCGCTACCATGATCTGACGCTTTCCATATATGAAGTTCTCCTGATTTTCCTTCCGTTCTTCATCCGACAGCCCGGCATGATATCTGGTCACGGAGAAGCCTTCGTTCCTTAGATCGTAACTGACCTGTTCCACACTCTTTCTCGTCAGACAGTAAATGATTCCGCTGTCACCGGATGTATCATATCCTTTTTCTTTCAGATAACTGACTAATTCCTTATACTTATCCACAGGTTTCTTCACTGCGAAGAAAAGATTTCCTCGATCGAACCCGGTTGTTTCCACATACGGGTTCTGAAGCTTTAAGATATCGAGGATATCTTCTCTTACTTCTGCCGTTGCCGTCGCCGTGTATGCACCGACCACCGGTCGATATGGCAGACGATCCAGAAAATCCAGAATCTTCAGATATCCCGGCCGGAAATCCTGTCCCCACTGAGAGACGCAGTGCGCTTCATCCACCGCAACAAATGATATCTTCACCTGCTCAGACAATGCAAAATCCAGAAAGCTTTCTGTCTCCAGACGCTCCGGTGCCACATATATGATCTTGTATCTTCCCTGCTTTGCAAGCTGCAACGCTTTGTAATACTGCCCCGCCGTCAGGGAACTGTTCAGGAAAGCTGCATGAACTCCCATCTGGTTCAACGTTCCCACCTGATCTTTCATGAGTGAGATCAACGGCGAGATCACGATCGTAATTCCCTCCATCATAAGCGCAGGCACCTGATAACACACCGACTTTCCCGCTCCGGTCGGCATGATTCCAAGCACGTCCCTGCCTTCCAGCACCGCTTCGATCACCGGGACCTGTCCCTCCCGGAAATGATCATAGCCGTAATATTGTTTCAGTATCTTTTCTGCCTCTTTGATTGCCTCACTCATTCTGTCTTTGCTCCTTATATCTCGTCTTTTGCTATCCGTCTCTTTCTTCTTCTCTTTCCTGTCCTTTTCTTTGCTATCTGCTTCTTTTCCATCTGTTCCTTTTCTGTCCATTTCTTCTCTACTCATCACTTTTTGATCCGCAGATTTTCCCACACCCACTATGTCTTACTATCTTATCACATTTGCCCCTATCTTTCATCCCATCTTTCGCCGATAAATCCTTTTGACTTTCCAAACTTTTTTCAGTATAATTGTTTCAGTTTCTGAATAAACAGAATTATGTCTTAACAGTATCGAAGAATTGTAACAACCATAGATTCTTCTATAATCTGTGATATTTAATGAAAATAAAGGAGGACAACCACATGGATTTCCGTCAGATCACCATGATGCAGAAGATAAAATCAGGCATGGACCGTTTCCGTGCCAATCACCCAAAATTCCCGATGTTTTTACGCGCCGTATCACAGGATGCGTTAGTAGAGGGAACGATCATCGAGATCAATGTTACTACACCGGAAGGGAAAAATTATTGTACTAATGTCAAGTTGAAAGCTGATGACATGGAACTTTTTGATTCTTTTAAAAATATGCAGGGTTGATTTTTCCTGCATATTTTTTATTCTTTGGAAACATACTAATTCCGTCATAAATATATAGCAAGGAAGGTATTTATTATGGAAGAAATGTTTTGTTTCCAGTGTCAGCAGACCGCACACAATTCCGGATGCGAAGGACGTGCCGGTGTCTGTGGCAAGAAAAGCGACACCGCCAATTATCAGGATGAACTTACCAGTGCGCTGATCGGCCTGTCACGTGCTGTGCGTAAAAAGCTTGCCCTGAATCCGGATGCTTCTTTCGAACATGCGGATGAACTTATCTTAAAAGGGTTATTCACCACTATTACCAATGTTAATTTTTTCAATGATACGATCATCGAACTCATTCATGAAGTAAATGTCGAAAAGGACCGGATCTATCCGGATATCATGAATTATGATGTCCGTCATATCTGGGAAGATCAGGAAGATATCCGCTCGTTAAAGTCTCTGATTCTTTTCGGACTGCGCGGTATGGCTGCTTACGCTTATCATGCTTATGCGTTGGATTATGTAGACAGAAATGTCCTTGATTTCTTTTATGAAGGACTCGAAGCCATTGGTTCGGAAAAAGGCAGTGATGAATTACTTGCACTCGTATTAAAAACAGGCGAGATCAACTTCCGGTGTATGGAGCTTCTGGATCATGCCAACTCCGGTACTTACGGCAATCCGGTACCGACAGAAGTCCCGGC
>JBNMJT010000110.1:0-7829 GCA_050873945.1 Dorea sp. | reverse complement strand
CTGATACCATACCGTTTGAGAATGTGATCTCCAGATCACGGTACTGCAGTTCGTTCAGATAGACTTTGCTGACATGCAGGACTCCGTTCGTTCCTTCCAGTACAGGTGAGGTAAATACTTCCCCGACCGGAATATTTACATCTGCCACACAATTCTCAAAAATTGTCTCTTTTTCCGGATCGTTCAGTGGATGAAGCTGTACGTTCAAATCCGTACGGTTGCCGTTCGTTCCGAGGATGTGTACATATTCTCCCTGATCCAGTGCATCGATCAGTGTCTGCTGTACTTTCTCATATAATTTTGCATCCAGTGTATTGATACGGATGATCTCGTCGAAAATCTCTTCATACTTCTCCCCGATCTCCGGCACCGGATAAGCAATGATCGTAAAGCTTCTTTCTTCTCCCTTGATATACTGGTTCACCATCTGGCTCTGACGGCTGTCATACTGAAGGATCATCTCTTCCTGACTCTCCGAAAGCTTTGCCACGGTCTCTTTCGCCGCCGGCTCAAACGGCTCTTCTCCGAACATATCGATGCATGCCGGTCCTGCGAATCCTGCAGCTTCTTTCTTATGGTGCTCGTAAGTCGTCTGCATCACTTCCAGCTTGCGTTCCAGATACTTCTTATCCATGAAGAGTGCCTGATCATCTTTATGATCGTACTCATACTGCTTGTTCGCCACTGCTCCGCAATAGCCGATCTTATAGTGCTGTCTCTTCGTCAGCACACTGACCGCCGCACGATAGATGACCGGTTTCAATCCCATTTTTTCAAAATTCTCAATTGCTTTTTTTACCACACGTTCGAATCCGAGAACATAACGGATGTTTACCACCGATTTCTTAGAAAGATCTTTTCCCGTATTCACGAATCCGATGCGGTATCCTTCTGTATAGACATCTGCCATCTTCTGGATCGTCTCCTCCGGAAGGCTGTTCAGATGTTCTGCTGTCTTCCATTCATTTTCACTGATATATTCACCGAACTGATACAGATATCTGAGATCCGTAAGATCACTGTTCATGATCAGATCCGTTGCAAAGGACTCTTCCGGCAGAACCTGTTCCCGGATACGGTCCGCAAGGAATACATCACAGTAATCACTGGCATACCAGTAAAAGGTATCACGGGCAGCCTTCGGATCCGGTTCCTCCTCGAACTGGTTATATACTTCGATCAGCAATTCATACAGGATTGCCAGATATTCCGTCTTTCCTTCAAAAACATAAACGACTGCCCCACGAAGTTCCGCATATAACATTCCAAGAATCTGTCCCGATTCTTTTCCAAGCATCTTACACGCATAATCCGGATTCGCATAACTTTCTTCATACTGCTCCGGCAAAACATCCTGATACAGCCGTCTGTTCCATGTCCTTAATTCTTCTAACTCAAGCTTCTGGTATCTTCCGTCCAGAAGTTCATCTCTCAGTCCGTCCAGCATAAGTACGAACTCTGCCATCTTTTTAAAATAATCTCTGTATGGCTCCTTCACCGTATCTTCCGTCTGCATCAGACGGATACGGTCAAGTGCCAGTTCATATCTTTCTTCTATCATCTACATAAGCCCCCTGACAAATAATGCAACCATAGCAACAAGGAATACTGCATTTACCGCAATTCCCACCTTGCAGGTCGTATAGATTTTTTCACGTTCCCTGAATCCCTTAATGCCAAGCCAGATTCCGATTACTGCCATTGCACAGGTTCCGAGTCCGAAAAATCCCATTAATATATTAACGTTTCCTTTATTCATAAAAGAAAAAAGGATCATAACGATCACAAGAAATGCTGTCACCACTGCATAAGTACAGGAATAGACACCCCTTTTGGAGTGTCTGACTGCTTTCTGTCCATATTTCGTTTTGATCATCTTTTTCCGCTTTTTCTTGCGGGCTTTCGCTGCCGCCTTAATTCTGTCATCTTCTGTTCTTAGTTTTTTTCCCAGCATGTCTTCTCCTTATTGCCGCACATATTGCAAATAGTATATATCCGCAGATCCCACCGATGGTATTCAATAACAGGTCATCTACATCAAAGCTTCCCACTTTTGTGATAAGCTGGAACACCTCCACGCAAAGACTCAGCGCAAAACTGTAAAATGCAGTTGAAGTAAAACTTCTTTGCCTGCTTCCCATCGGGAGAAAAAATCCAAATGGAATAAATATAATCACATTTCCAAATAAGTTGGTAAACATTGCAAAGAATCCCACCTGCTCCCGGTACTGCCAGAACCTCTTGATTTCCTTAAACAGTACCAGATTATAATGGTATTCCCGCATCTCACCTGTACGCCCATACCAGTCAGAGAACAGCAGGAAATATATGATAAATATTACATATAATATGAATAATATCTTTCCCAGTATCCGGATTCGTTTTCTCTTCTTTGAATCCACCGTTTTACACCCTCCTGTATCTCTTTGGTATTAGAATAAGATTCCTTTCTTTTCTTTCAGTAAACGGGCACCACTAATAATAGAGATCACACCTGCTGCGATTCCTACTACCGTGACTACAATTCCGACTGCAATCCCTGCTGCACCGGCCAATCCCATTGCTTTATATGCTTTTTCGTTCATATCTCGTTCCCCCGTTTCCTATTTTGCTCCGTACTGTTCATAATATGCGTCGATCGCAGCTTTTAATGTATCATCGATCACAACTTTTCCATCACATTCTTTGTTATACAGACACTCTACCACTTCTTCCATCGTTACGATTGCAGCAGTATCGAATCCATACAGATCTTTGATCTCATCTAATGCACACTTCTCGCCGCCTTTTCCGACTTCCATACGGTTCAGGGACACCATCAGACCTACGATTGTTACATCTGCGGCACCTTTTACTTTCGGAACTGTCTCTTCCATGGATTTTCCGGATGTTGTTACATCTTCGATCATGATCACACGGTCTCCATCTTTTAACTTGCTTCCGAGGAAACTTCCTTTATCTGCGCCATGGTCTTTTTCCTCTTTACGGTCAGAACAGTAACGTACTTCTTTTCCATAGAGATCACTATATGCGATCGCTGTTACAACTCCAAGCGGGATTCCCTTATATGCAGGTCCGAATAACACATCAAAATCATCTCCATATGTATCATGGATCGCCTTCGCATAATACTGACCTAACTTCTTAAGCTGTGATCCGGTTACATAAGCTCCGGCATTCATGAAGAATGGAGATTTTCTTCCACTTTTCAATGTAAATTCTCCGAATTTGAGCACATCGCTCTCTACCATAAATTCGATAAACTCCTGTTTATAACTTTCCATCTTGATTACCTCCATATATTTCAGACTCTGAGTGTCTTATTTATTGCACTATAATTCCATTCAATTCTATCATAAGAAAATCAGTTTTTCAATTCAAAAGAAAGGATCCGTAAGGAGATCTCATACATCACTCTCCTTTCCGGATCCACTCTTATATTTTAAAGGATTTTCTTCATTTCATACTTTTCACAAATATTATATGCCTGAAATTTCTACATAATCTTCGTCTCTTCCAGTTTTTCTGCAAATGCATCATTCATCCGGATCACCGGTTTACGCAGAAGCAGTCCAAGAACCAGTGACAAAATCAGGAATATTCCAAGCTTTCCAAGTTCTGTCCGGTACGTCATGCCATACATGCCGCCGATCGTCTCCCGGAACGCCGCCATACTGTGAACAAATGGTAATAACGGATATACAGCTCTGAAGAACGCCGGTGCCACTTCGATCGGGAAGGTTCCGCCGGAACCTGCCACCTGCATAACCAGAAGTACAACGCTGACTGCCTTTCCGATATCTCCAAATGATACTGTCAATGTGTAGATAATGTTCACATATACGATGCTCGAGAACCATCCCGCCAGCATGAACAGGACTGGATGCTTACACTGAATACCAAGATATAACAGATCCCCCAGACAGATCAGTGTACTCTGCAACAGTCCTACGATCAGGAACAGGAGATAACGTCCCAGGTATTCCTGATGTGGTTTTACCTTCTTTAATCCTTCGGTACATTTTGACGAAACACCGGTCTTTAACATGGCAACCAGTACAATTCCTCCGATCCAGATCGACAATGTGGAATAAAATGGTGCCATAGAAGAGCCGTAATTTTCAATTTTATAAATCTGATTTGTCTTCAGGCTTACCGGTGCCGCAAGGAACTCCCCGATCACATTAGAATCACCGGAGATCAGTTCTTCCAACTGTGAGAAGTCGCCGCTTTCCTGCATTTCCCCTATTTTTCCTGTCGTATCACTGATTTTTCCCGCTGCTGTATCAAGCAGGTCACAGGAATGTTCCAATGCCGTATTGATCTGCGTCAGGTCAGCCGAAGCCGAAGATGACAGATCATAAACGCCATCCACACCTTCATCAAGGCGGTCCATCAGAAGGCTCAGATTGCCGCTTGTGTCTCCCAGCGAAGTTCCAAGCTCATCCAGACTGCTCTTTACATTCTTTTCAAAATCTGTCTTGATTCCTGCAAGACTGTCCGCACTTGATTTTACCAGTTTATCTAATTCTGCTTTATCCGTTATCGCAGTATCTGCCGCCCCCTGAAGAGAAGCCGCTGTAGACTGTAGTTTATTTCGGAGTTCTGTCTGTGTCGCGATCGTCTCACCCAGTTTTCCCGAAATACTTCCTTTCAATTCATTCAACTGGGTATTATTTCCGACATCCATTCCATCTATCGTTGTTTTTAAGGAAGTATAGGAATCAATTACTTTCTGCACACTTGATGCCAGCGTATTCAACGTTCCTGCCACATCATCCGCACTCTGTGAATTTGATGCAAAAGCAGAATCAATAATTTCCGACATCTGACTATAAAAGTTCTTTCCTGAATTCAGTGCTTCATTTACACCATCTGTCGCACCGCTGACTGTTTCATCAATTCCACTGAAGGATTTTTTCACTTTTTTCAGTGAATCTGTCGTCTTCTTTGAATGCGTCTGTGTTTCTTTCAGGAAGCTGCCGGTTGTATCCAGAAGCTGCTGTGCAGAAGTTGTCATTCCTGAAAACGACCTTAATGTAGACGACGCCGTACTTAAGTCCGAGCCGATCCGGTCGAGATTATCTGCAAGATTCTGTGCAATTGCCTCAACTCCGTCCTGATCCGCTACGTTTGTAACGGCTTTAAATGCAGTGATCACGGTATCACTGATCGTCTCTACAAACACTTCATTCACCTGTCTCTGGATCGCACTTGCGCCTTTATCTGTTACCTTCGGAGCGATTGCATTTTCCTTGGCATTTGAATAGTAGGTGATACTTGGTTTCTGAATATTTTCAGAGAAAATACTCATCATATTCGAGCTGAAATTCTTCGGTATCACAATTGCTGCATAATATTTTCCGGACTTTACACCGTCAATGGCTTTTTTTCTGCTGGTAAAGACCCAGTCAAGCGATGCATTACTACGAAGCGATGTCAGTACCTGGTCTCCCATATTTATCTGTAACGGGATCAGATTGCCTTCATATCCTTCATCAACACTTGCAACTGCAACTTTCAGATTTCCTGTATTTCCATACGGATCCCAGCTTGCTGCTATATTGAACCATGCATAAAGGCAGGGTACAACTGTAATTCCCATGATAACGATCATTGCGATTACATTATTTTTAATACGCTTTATATCTCTTCGGAAGATTTCCCATATATTTCTCATTCGCCTCTTTCCTCCTTTATCTCATGGATCAGATCTTCTGTTGTAATACCTGTCATTGCAAGCTGTCTCAGCATCTTATCATGCATATATTCTACAATGATCAGATACAACGCAAGTCCGATCAGAGACACGATCCATAATACCAGGAAGACCAGTTTTGATTCCAGGCTGAACATCAGTATCAGAAAGATCAGTGGTATAATGATCATTCCCAAGAAGCCCCACCGGATCATCTTTGGATAGCGTTTTTCAAATTTCTCAGATCTTTCCAGAAATTCCTGTTTCCATTCATCATCTTCCATTAATGTCTTCATCATCATTGCCAGTTCCGGCCGTTTCCGCTCAACTGATTCCGTCTCGCCAAGCATCAGTTCTGTCTCTGACAGACGCTTATCAAACAGATGGTTCAGATTCATAAGCAGTGAACGTAATACCAGTCCAATGAAAAGAGATATCGGGAAGAATATAGCAAGAATCCCCAGATATTTCCAGATATCTGCCCTGTACATACCGGCAATACATTCACGCATGGCACTGATTCCATACGTAAACGGAAGAAGCGGATGCAGTCTCTGGAAAAATGCAGGTGTCATCTCAATCGGATATGTTCCCGCCGACCCCGGAATCTGCAGGATAACCAGCACAACTCCCAAAGCCTTTCCGATATGTTTAAAGGCGAGTGCCAGTGCATAGATCAGGTTCACATAAATGAATGAACAGAACATACCCACACAGATGAATGCTGCCGGATGTACGCACTGCACTTTCAGTAATAAGATGTCACCGGCACATACGATCAATCCCTGCACAAGACCAACTGCAACAAACAAAAGCCATCTTCCGAAATAAGCCTGTCCAGCTGTGAATTTCCGCACTTTTTCATCTTTATCTACTTCCTGTTTCAAAATAGATACGAGAATCAGTCCTCCTACCCAGAGGGCAAGATTCGTGTAAAACGGCGTCATTCCTGATCCGTAATTTTCTACGTCGTATAATACATTTGACTTAATACTTACCGGAGATGACATGAAATCTGCGATCGAATCTGCATCAATCCCCTCCAGTGAAGTCAGTTTCTGATACATCTCCGAACTCTGTAATGCATTCAGATCTGTCTGCACAGATGCCAGTGCTGCATCTACCTGTGCCAATACATCTCCTGTCTGACCTAATGCAGACGCACTGCTTTTCAGACTGTCATTTAACTGATTCAGAATTGTCTTTAACTGCTCAACTGTCGGTTCTACCCCGTTTAATGTTGCAGAAAGATTTCCACTCAGCGAAGCCAGGCTGTCCAGCGACTGATTCAGCTGTGGAAGAAGTGTCTGATCCAGATTACTGCGGTAATTCTGCAGGCTTTCTTTACTGTCTTTTGCAAGCTTTTCTAACGAAGTACGTGTATTGCCTGCCGTTGTAACTGCATTCTGAATCCCCTGATTTCCTGTTTTTAATGAAGAAACAAGATTCTGTAATGACGCATTCTGACTCTCCAGTTCCGCAATTTTCTGTCCGATAAGTGCCGATATCTGATGTCCCAGTTCGGTATGTCCCTGAATCTTATCGTTCAGTTCTCTCAACTGTTCCAGAAGTTCCTGATTCTTAGCCAGCAGTGAAGAAGCTGTTGAAAGACTGCTGTCTACCGCCGTCAGCGCCTGTCCCGCTTTTGTCTCAAATACCCCCAGTTTTGCAGACGCAGAAACATACGTATCATTTAACAGTGTCTCTCCATTTGACAATCCTGCAGAGAATTCTGTCGAAAACTGGCCTGCTGCTGTTCTGGTATCTGCCAGCACTTTTCCTGTATCTTCAAGTGCTTTCGCTCCTGATTCCGCAGTAACTGTTACCTGATCCAGTGTACTTACCGCATTCGTCATGATTTCATCCGACTTATCCACCGTTTTCTGAAAATTATCCAGGATCTGGTTATATTCATCCAGGTTCTGTCTTGTATCTGCGATTGCCTGTATCAGACCGGAATTTCCTTCACTTACTTTCCCGGTCAGTTCTCCTGCCTTTTCACTTAAAAGTTCGGAAACAGATTCTGCTGCCACAGATGTAAATGTATCATTGATCTGCTGCTGGATCGTACTTGCTCCTTTATCTGTAATCTTAGGCGCAATTGCATTTTTCTTTTCATTAATGTAATAAT
>JBNMJT010000109.1:0-7852 GCA_050873945.1 Dorea sp. | reverse complement strand
CGGTTGAGCTGGCGTATGAACAGTTATTATCAGAAGGGTATATCGAATCTGCTCCATACCGCGGTTTTTTCGTGGCTCAGATTGATGAATTATATCAATTAAAAAAAGGGGACAAAAAACCGGAACGAAAACGGGAAAAGAAAAGAACATACCGTTATGACTTTACGCCGAATGGAGTGGATCTGAACAGTTTCCCGTATAATGTATGGAGAAAACTCTCGAAGGATATTCTCCTGGACGACCGGACAGAGCTGTTCCGCTCGGGAGATCCGCAGGGGGAATATGGATTCCGCAATGCCATCTGTAATTACCTGTATCAGGCACGTGGTGTGAACTGTTCACCGGAGCAGATCGTGATCGGAGCGGGAAGTGACTATATTCTGATGCTGCTTGGCATGATTCTTGGAAGAGAACATACCATTGCATTCGAAGATCCTACATATAAGCAGGCATACAGAGTGATCCGGACACTGGGATATGAGACTGTACCGGTTGCGATGGATCATAATGGGATGAAAATATCGGAACTGGAAAGTTCAGAGGCGGATATTGCGTATGTTACACCGTCGCATCAGTATCCGACGGGAGTCGTCATGCCGATCAAAAGAAGGATGGAACTTTTGAAATGGGCATATGGTCAGGAAGGAAGATATATTATAGAAGACGACTATGACAGCGAATTCCGCTACAAAGGAAAGCCGATCCCTGCACTGCAGGGGTATGATGCAGAAGATAAAGTTATCTATCTGGGAACTTTTTCAAAATCTATTGCTCCGGCGATCCGTCTGAGTTATATGGTATTGCCGAAAGGGCTTCTGGATGTATATCAGACAAAAGGAAGCTTTATTAATTCGACGGTTTCAAAAGTAGACCAGACGATCGTGCGGCATTTTATTGAGGGCGGCTATTATGAACGGCATTTGAACAAGACGAGAGCTCTGTATAAAAACCGGCATGATATTCTGATTGATGCACTGAAGCCGCTGGAGGATATCTGTGTCATATCCGGAGAGCATGCGGGCGTACATATCCTTCTGACATTCGAAAAAGGATGGAATGAAAAAGATCTGATTGAAAAAGCAAAAAAAGAAGACATTCGTGTATATGGACTTTCAGATTACAGGATCCGAAAAGATACGGGAGAGCATGCGACGATTCTTCTGGGATATGCGAATATGAATGAAGAAGATATCAAAGAGGCTGTGGAAATTCTGAACCGGTGCTGGCGGCAGTAGGAAGATAAATGCTGCTGCATAGGCAGAAAAAAGAGTAGTATATAATGTAAACGGATAAGCGTGTGTTACCTGTCGTTTTACATTGTATACTGCTCTTTTTATATCACCATGCGTTTTTCCTGTATAACTAAGGTGATTTAGATGTGAAAATTAATCCTCTTCGTCTTCCTCTTCATCGTCTTCGACAGGATCAGTAGTGCTGTCGGTGCTTTCGGAATCGTCAGCACTTTCGGAATCGTCTGCAGCGTCATCAGCTTCTTCTTCATCAGAATTTTCTTCCGCTGTTTCTTCGGAAGAAGCTTTTCCTGTATTCAGATCAACGTAGCCGCGGTCAACCGGCTGAAGATCATTGTCGAGATCGAAATCTTCATCTTCGAAATCATCGTTGAAATCTTCCTCGTCCTTGTTTTTTGATTTTTTAAAATAATAAACAAGACCTGCAGCGGCACTGCCGATTGCAGCAAGACCTAATAATTTTTTACCCCATTTTGCCATGATTGTATGACTCCTTTCCGTTCTTTTCCTTATCATAGCACATATTATATGTGTTTTTCCATTAAATTAAAATAAATTATCTGCAAGTTGAGAAGAAAATGAAAATATGATACACTGTATAATATATCCCGGCGGTGCGGGATAAAGGAGAGAAAAAGTATGAAAGAACAAAGCACAAAGACCGCAGCGAAGAAGAAATTCTTTAAAATGGTGTTTAGCCGTGCCGGAATTTTTGTAATACTGATACTGGTACAGATGCTGGTTTTTCTGGGGATTCCCTATTACCTGAAAGAATATGCAACGTTCATATACAGTGCAATGTCGGTAATGGAGATCATAGTTCTTGTATATATCATTAATACAGAAGGAAACCCGGCGTTCAAACTGACCTGGATCTTGTGTGTGATGGCACTTCCGGTGATCGGAACGATATTTTACATCTATGTGCATCTGCAGCTGGAGACCCGGTTTGTACAGAACCGTCTGGCGGCGCTCCGCATGGAGACGGAACCGTACATGGATCAGGATCAGAAGATCACGGATGCACTCTGGGAGGGAAAATCCGCAAACGCACAGTTATCTTATTATCTGTCACATCAGCTGGGTTTCCCGACTTACAGGAATACAGAAGCCGAGTATTTTCCTGTTGGAGAAGCCAAATTTGCGTCGATGATAAAAGAACTGGAAAAGGCAGAAAAGTTCATTTTCATGGAGTACTTTATCGTAGAAGAAGGTATCATGTGGGATACGATCCTTGAAATCCTGAAGCGGAAAGCAGAGGAAGGCGTAGAAGTACGCTTTATGTATGACGGAATGTGTGCATTTGACCTGCTGCCGTACAATTATCCGAAGAAACTTCAGAAATTCGGTATCAAGTGTAAGATGTCAAATAAGATCCGGCCATTTGTTTCAACGATACAGAACAACCGTGACCACAGAAAGATCTGTGTGATCGACGGCCAGGTGGGCTATGTCGGAGGGGTGAATCTTGCCGATGAGTATATCAATGAAAAGGAACGGTTCGGACACTGGAAGGATACGGCAGTCCTGTTAAGAGGCGATGCAGTCCAGAGCCTGACGATGATATTCCTGCAGATGTGGGATGTCGATATGAGAGGCGTGGAACCATATGGAAAATATCTGACCAGAAAAGCAGAGACACTGAATGAAGAACTGGGATATGTGATCCCGTATGCAGACAGTCCGTTTGATCATGAAAATGTTGGAGAAGAAGTGTATTTCCACATTTTAAACCATGCAAAAAAATATGTGCATATCATGACCCCATATCTGATCCTGGATAATGAGATGCTTACCACACTGACCCGTGCGGCAAAGAGTGGCATCGAGGTGATCATCATTATGCCGCACATTCCGGATAAATGGTATGCATTTGCGGTGGCAAAGACCTATTATAAGGAATTGATCGAGGGCGGTGTGCAGATCTATGAGTATACGCCTGGATTCGTACATGCAAAAGTATTTGTATCCGATGACGATACGGCAACCGTCGGAAGTATCAACCTGGATTTCCGGAGTCTGTATCTGCATTTTGAAAACGGAGTGTTCATCTATGATAATCCGGAAGTGCAGAAGGTAGAAGAAGATTTTCAGAATACGCTGGCAAAATGTCATAAAGTTACGGTGACGGAAGTGAGAAACAGAGGAATTTTGATGAAGATGGCGGGACAGGTATTGAGACTGGTCGCACCATTAATGTAGAAAATACGGGAAATCCCGTGGATTTTCTGTAAAAATATTATTGAACCAAGGTAAAATGTATAGTATAATGCTTAAGGCGGTTTGATTAGATCCGCTAAAGAAGACTGATAAGTCATGTTAATAACGCAGGAGGAATGGATATGGTTAAAGCAGTAGTCGGTGCCAACTGGGGCGACGAAGGAAAAGGTAAGATTACAGATATGCTGGCTGAACAGGCTGATATCATCGTAAGATTCCAGGGAGGCGCGAATGCAGGTCATACAATTATCAATGATTATGGAAAGTTTGCATTACACACACTTCCATCAGGAGTATTCTACGGTCATACAACAAGTATTATCGGAAATGGTGTAGCACTGGATGTGCCGGTGTTATTCAAGGAAGTACAGTCTATCATCGATCAGGGAGTTCCGATGCCGAAGATTCTGGTATCTGACAGAGCTCAGATGGTAATGTCTTATCATAAGAATTTTGATGCATACGAAGAGGAAAGACTGGGAGGAAAATCTTTCGGGTCTACAAAATCAGGTATTGCACCATTCTACTCAGACAAATATGCAAAGATCGGATTCCAGGTCAGCGAGCTGTTTGATGATGAGCTGTTAAAAGAGAAGGTTGTCCGTGTAGCAGAACAGAAGAATGTATTACTGGAGCACCTTTATCACAAACCATTGATCAATCCTGATGATTTATATAATGAACTTCAAGAATACAAGAAAATGGTTGAGCCATTCGTATGTGATACATCACTTTTCCTGAACAATGCAATTAAAGAAGGAAAAGAAGTATTATTAGAAGGACAGCTTGGATCACTGAAGGATCCGGATCACGGAATCTACCCAATGGTTACTTCATCTTCTACATTAGCCGGATATGGAGCAATCGGAGCAGGAATTCCGCCATATGAGATCAAGAAGATCGTAACTGTATGTAAAGCATACTCAAGCGCAGTAGGTGCCGGAGCATTCGTAAGCGAGATCTTTGGTGACGAGGCAGACGAATTAAGACGCCGCGGTGGTGACGGTGGAGAATTCGGAGCAACAACAGGACGTCCGAGAAGAATGGGATGGTTTGACTGTGTAGCTTCTAAGTACGGATGCAGAATGCAGGGAACAACAGACGTTGCATTTACCGTATTAGACGTACTTGGATATCTGGATGAGATTCCGGTATGTGTAGGATATGATATCGACGGAGAAGTAACAACAGACTTCCCGACTACACATCTGTTAGAGAAGGCAAAACCAGTTCTTAAGACACTTCCGGGATGGAAATGCGACATCCGCGGAATTAAGAAATACGAAGACCTTCCGGAAAACTGCAGAAACTACATTGAGTTCGTAGAAGAGCAGATCGGATACCCGATTACAATGGTATCTAACGGACCGGAAAGACACGACATCATTTACAGAGAGTCAAAGCTTTCAAAATAAAAAATCATAAATAAATGAAGACAACAGCTGCAAGATAAAATGCTTATGGCTGTTGTTTTTTTTATCGCCATGCGTTCGGAAGAAGCTGCCAGTGGCAGGTTCTGTAGATGTAAAAGTAAGCAATAGAGTCCGGTGCTGCGCATTTAAAATAAGCTGCCGATGGGGGAATACCTCAGATCGGAGTTATGATTTCCTTAAGAAATATCTTATGCTTTATTCAGATTTCTTCCATAATGTCGACACATTCCATGCATATAATGAAACCATCGTAAATATAATAATAACGTCGGGGTAATCAGATACCGGAGGCGTAAGAGGGGATACAAATAATCAAAATGGAGGTATGCACTATGAATACAAGAGACTGGACAAAAGAGGAAGCAGAAGTGATTTCAATGGAAGAGTACCTTGCAAAAAGAAAAAAGATCAGAGAAGACGAAAGAAAACATAAGAAAAAAGGATCAGACGATCACGAAGAAAGCCTGATGCCTTTTGAATTCTACATGGTATCATCACTTGCCTGGTCATGAGACCGGGAAGAGTCTGATGTGTTGTCCGGGATGTGCCCGTGAAGGCTGTCTGCCGGATCGTCAGACGGGACATCATGCCGGGTGAGTCTGAACACCAGCATATAACCATAGAGAAGTACCGGCAGTACGATCGTACATGCAACAGATGCCCAGAGAAGATCGATGGAATGCGGACTTCCGATCAGGGCAAATATTAATGTACTGAGATACATACCGAATAATAAAACCGCGGCAAGGAATGCCAGTATACGTTTTGCATTTTTCATAATAATCATCCTTTACAATGAATCAAGACTTTAGTATATTATATAGAGAGCAGTGAAAAATTGCAAATGAATATCGTACAAAGGAGTATAGAAATATGAGTACATTATATCAGCAGTGGCAGAGCATCGCATACGATGAGACTGCAGACAGAAGTCAGTTGGAAAAATTCTGGGGAACTTATTTCCAGATCGAGAAAGAGATCTATGAAAGCCTTCTTTCTAATCCGGATGAAGTAGTCAAAGGAACATTAAAAGAACTGGCTGAAAAATATGGACAGGAAGTTCTGACAATGATCGGTTTCCTGGACGGTATCAATGAAAGTCTTATGGTTGAGATCGACCTTGATACAGTAGAAGAAGATACAGTAGTAAGTCTTGCATATGATAAAGAGAGACTGTATAAGAACATGGTAGCAGCGAAAGCTGACTGGCTGTATGAACTTCCACAGTGGAAAGAGATCTCCTCAGAAGAAGAATTAAAGAAACTCTACAAAGAACAGAAAGAATCTACAACGATCCGCAAGCCGAAGAAAATCGGAAGAAATGATCCATGTCCGTGCGGATCTGGTAAAAAATATAAAAAATGCTGCGGAAGATAATTTAAATTATCGGTTGACAAAGCGAATTAGGATGCTATAATGAGGGTCAGAAGATAACACGATGACGAGACGAGTAGAATGTGGAACGTTTCAGAGAGAGGTGCATATGCTGGAAGCATCTTAGCGGGAATCATTTGAAGACTACCTCTGAGTGGCCCTAATCCGGTCCGGTGATTCCGTTATAATCATGAATGAAGTGGTTTTAGATAAACAAAAAGGGTGGAACCGCGGATAACAAAGTTAAGATAAAAAAGTAATCAGACTTTATCCGTCCCTTGCATGTATGTGCAGGGACAGGTAAAGTCTTTTCTTTATTTCTGTGCATTCTGCAGAAGATGCAGGTAAAGCCGACGGCTGTCAGAATTTCTGAACGGCAATATGACGGCTGGCTGCAAGAAGTTTCCTGTATGATACATGTGATCTAGTGACAGAAGCAATTAAAGGAGGAAGAACGATGATTATTACATTAAAAGATGGATCAAAAAAAGAGTATGCAGAAGCAAAATCTGTGATTGATATTGCTTATGATATCAGTGAAGGACTTGCACGTGCGGCATGTGCCGGAGAAGTAGACGGAGAGGTTGTAGACCTGCGTACTGTTCTTGATAAAGACTGTGAGCTGAATATCCTTACAGCAAGAGATGAGAAGGGACTTGCAGCCCTGCGCCACACAGCATCACACATCATGGCAGAAGCTGTTCAGAATCTGTATCCGGACGCAAAGGTTGCGATCGGACCGTCTATCGATACAGGATTCTATTATGATTTCGAATGTCAGTCATTTACGAGAGATGACCTGGATGCAATCGAAAAAGAGATGAAGAAGATCATCAAAAAAGGTGCAAAGATCGAAAGATTTACAAAATCAAGAGAAGAAGCGATCGCATTCTTCAAAGAAAAAAATGAACCATATAAAGTAGAGCTGATCGAAGATCTGCCGGAAGATGCAGAGATCTCTTTCTACTCTCAGGGAGACTGGGTTGACTTATGTGCAGGACCACACCTTATGAGCACAAAAGGTGTGAAAGCATTCAAATTATTATCATCTTCAGGAGCATACTGGAGAGGTGATGAGAACAAGGCAATGCTGACACGTATCTACGGAACAGCTTATGCTACAAAGGATGAACTGAAAGAACATCTGGCACAGTTAGAAGAAGCGAAGAAACGTGACCACAACAAGCTTGGCCGTGAGATGAAGCTCTTTACGACTGTAGATGTTATCGGACAGGGACTTCCATTGATCATGCCAAACGGTGTCATCATCATGCAGGAGTTACAGAGATGGATCGAAGATGAAGAAGCAAAACGTGGTTATGCCCGCACAAAGACACCACTGATGGCTAAGAATGATCTGTATAAGATCTCAGGTCACTGGGATCATTACAAAGACGGTATGTTCGTATTAGGAGATGAAGAGAAGGATAAAGAAGTATTTGCCCTTCGTCCGATGACATGTCCGTTCCAGTATTATGTATATAAAGCAGAACAGCACAGCTACCGTGATCTGCCACTGAGATATGGTGAGACATCTACACTGTTCCGTAACGAGGATTCCGGAGAGATGCATGG
>JBNMJT010000108.1:0-7861 GCA_050873945.1 Dorea sp. | reverse complement strand
GTATACAACTGCTGCGTAATCCGGGCGCTTTCCCATCACGCCTCCCGGTGTATAAGCATCCGTTCTGCGGTGCTTTTTCGACACGGAATAATGGTTCACCATCGAATCCATATTTCCCGCAGAAACAAGGAATCCCAGTCTCGGTTCTCCAAGGATCGCGATGCTGTTCTTATCTTTCCAGTCCGGCTGCGCAATGATACCGACTTTAAATCCATGTGCTTCCAGAAGCCTCGTAATGATCGCATGTCCGAAAGACGGATGGTCTACATAAGCATCTCCGGAAATATAGACAAAATCCAGCTGTTCCCATCCCCGTTCTTCCATATCCTTTTTGCAAATCGGTAAAAATTTATTTTCTGACATTCTCTATCTCCTCTTCTGTCAGCAGCCGGTATTCTCCGGGCTTCAGATTTTCATCCAGGCACAGGGTTCCCATGCGTTCTCGCTTCAGATAAGTAACTTCTTTACCCACTGCAAGGAACATCCGCTTCACCTGATGGAACTTTCCTTCATGGATCGTAAGGCGGATCTCGGATTCTTCCGCACTCTTTATGATGTCAAGTTTTGCAGGTCTTGTCATCTCTTCTTCCTCTGCGCCGATATCGATTCCTTCTGCGAACCGCTTTACATCCTCATCTGTAACCATTCCATCTATTTTCGCATAATAGACTTTATCCACATGCTTTTTCGGTGCCAGCAGACGGTGTGCCAGATCTCCGTCATTCGTGATCAGAAGCAATCCTTCCGTATCTTTATCCAGTCGTCCGACCGGGAAAAGATCCTTTCGTTTCTTATCTTTGATCAGGTCGATCACCGTAGTATCTCTCCGGTCCTCGGTCGCCGATACCACGCCGCCCGGCTTGTTCAGCATATAATATTCATACGACACATAGGAAATGTTACGGCCGCCTATTGTAACTTCATCGCATGTCTCATCAATCTTCGTATCTGCTGCTTTTACCACCGTCCCGTTAACGGTAACTTTTCCTTGCCGGATCTGCTTCTTTACCTCCTGGCGGGTACCAACACCCATCTCTGCCAGATATTTATCCAGACGCATCATCTTAACACAGCCTCCATCCCGGCAGATATTTGTTCTTAAGCGTTCCATTCGATACCTTTCCCCATCCAAGCGGGAATCCGTCTACACAGACCAGATACCAGCCTTTTGCCTTTCTCTCTGTCAGATCATCTACATCCAGCGTCTCCCCTTTCAGATAACGTCTGACTCTTTCATCTTCACATGGAAGATCGATAATCTGTGCATATTCGTCCTTTTTCAGGCACATGGCAAATGCCTGGCTCGGTTCAAAACGGTTCTTCTTCAGTTCTCCAAGCAGCAGTCCGGTTCTTAAGAACCGGATTCCTCTCACATCCGGAAGTCCTTCCGGCATGTAGTAAATGCGCTCCCCATGGATATCCAGTCTGGAACCGTCCAGTTTCCATGTTACCTGTTTCATGAATTCTTCCAGATCTGCCGGGATTTTCCCTGATTTCTTCTTTGGTTTCAGTTCTTTTGCCGGCAATGGTTCTCCCTTTTGCAGAAGGGCAACGTAATGTCCTTCCCCCTTCATCTTGTGTGGGAAGATGCGGACTGTCTTTTTCAGTTCTTCATCCTTTTCTTCTGTCACTTCCGGTATTCCCGGGCAGAATCCCTCATAGTTTTCCATCGGAAGTACATGGAATTCCGGATATTCTTTTTTCAGGTGTTCAATAATTCTCTCATTTTCACTCGGATCAAACGTACACGTCGAATACAGCATGAGGCCGCCCGGCTTTAACATTCTTGCAGCCTGCAGGATGATATTTCTCTGCAGATTACTGAAGAATTCCGGTCCGTGTTCTTCCCATGCTTTTACCATCTTTTTATCTTTTCGGAACATTCCTTCTCCGGAACATGGTGCATCGATCAGGATCTTGTCAAAATATTCTGTAAAATAATTCTCCAGACGTCCCGGTTCCTCACTTAATACCAGAACATTTCCGATTCCGAATACCTCAATATTCTTAAGCAGTCCTTTGGCTCTCGAACTGCTGATATCGTTGGCGATCAGCACGCCTTCTCCCTGTAATTTTGCTCCCAATTCTGTCGCCTTTCCTCCCGGAGCCGCACATACATCCAGAACCTTATCTCCCGGCTCTACCGGAAGACGGTTCGCCGGTGTCATGGCACTCGGCTCCTGAAGATAATAAAGACCGGCAAAATAATACGGATGCTTTGCAGGAGACACTTTGTCCCCGTCATAATAGAATCCATTTTCGATCCACGGGATCTTTCTGATCTCAAACGGACATATCTTTTCAAACTCTTCTACCGAGATCTTGCCTGTATTCACTCGCATGCCATAATATCTTGGTTCTTCATAGCAGGCAATATATTCGTCAAATTCATCTCCGAGAAGTGCACGCATCTTTTCTTCAAATGCTGCTGGCAGATTCATATATTTCTCCTCCGTCGTTATTATTTACAATTTTTAAGTACCAGTTTCAGGAATTCCCAGCTTCTCTGTGTAGATGCAATATCCAGACGTTCATTATAAGAGTGAATATCCAGAACATCCGGTCCGCAGGATACGCAGTCCAGATCCGGACGTTTTCCGAGGAAGATTCCACACTCCAGTCCACCGTGGATAATGCAGATCTCCGGCTCTTTTCCATAAACTTCTTTGTATGCTTCTACCATGACCGGACGAAGCTCTGACTGCGGCTTATACTGCCATGCCTGATATTCACTGGAAAGTGAACCGCTTCCTCCAAATGCTTTTGTCACAGCATCTACTTCTTCCAGCACCTGCTGCTTTCTGCTGTCCACTGCACTTCTGATCAGGAACGCTGCCTCCACACCATTTTCTTTCATAGATACCACACCAAGATTTAAAGAAGTCTCTGTCGCGTCGGCTACTTTACGGCTGTATTCTTTTAATCCATTCGGGCATGCCGTCAGGTATCCTACTACTTTTTGCGTAGTATCTTTTGAGAACACTACTATATTTTCTACTTTTTCAGTTTCTGTTTTTACAGTCAGACTTGGTTCTTCTCCCATGAATTCTGTATTCCATATGCTTTCCATGTCCCGGATCATAGCAAGGATCTCTTCGCAGTCTTCCGGTTCTGCAACGATAGATGCGTGTGCTTCCATCGCAATAACGTTGTCTTTCGAGCCGCCATAGATTTCGCTCAGACGGTAATCCTTCTCTCCTGCAATATGATACAGCAGACGTGCCATCATCTTATTCGCATTACCGCGCTGTCTGTGGATCTCTTCGCCGGAGTGTCCGCCCAGAAGTCCCTGGATCGTAATCTTGATCACTTCTCCGGATGCAGTCTCCTTTTCTACCGGGATCAGTCCCTGATAGCGGACTCCGCCCGCACATCCAACCGTCAGAGTCTTCTCTTCTTCCGAATCCAGGTTGATGAGTTTCTTTCCTTTTAATACCGACAGATCGATGGCTTCTGCGCCTTCCATTCCAAGCTCTTCGTCTACAGTAAACACTGCTTCGATCGGTGGATGTGGAATGTCTTCGCTGTCCATCAGCGCAAGTGCCATTGCAACTGCAACGCCGTCATCTCCTCCAAGCGTGGTATCCTTTGCCTTTAAAAATCCATCTTCTACATATAATTCCAGTCCGTCATTTTTAAAATCGTGTGTGGAATCCGGTGTCTTTTCGCATACCATATCCATATGTCCCTGCAGGATCACCGGTTCACTTTCTTCATATCCAGGTGTTCCAGGCTGGAATATGATCACGTTATTCACTTCATCCTGAATCACTTTTAAATCTCTTTCCTTTGCAAACGCCACCAGATAATCACTGATGCGCTTTGTATCGCGGCTTCCTCTCGGGATCGCACTTATTTCTTCAAAAAACCGGAAGACTTCTTTCGGTTCTAATTCATTTAATACTGTCATTTTCCTACACTCCTCCTATATTACACTGTTATCTATTATCTAACAGTCTTCATAAAAAATCAACCTTATCCATACAATGAATTAACAAGGTCCTTCGGGAGATTCCCATGTCCAGACGTCATATCCTCACCATTCCGATACTGATTTTTTTCTTATGTATGCTGTCATTTCCGCAGACGGTCTTTGCCGGAGCCAGTTACGGGCTCCTCCTGTGGTTCCGACATGTCCTTCCCACATTACTTCCTTATATGGTCCTGATCAATGTTCTGATCCGCACCCCTGCACTTCACTGGATCTGCCGCATCACATCACCGTTTCTATGTCCGCTCTTTGGCACTTCTTATTATGGCACATTTGCGGTACTCACCGGCTTCTTATGCGGATATCCGATGGGCGCAAAGACAGCCTCCGACCTTCTGGATGCTCAAAAAATTTCACGTTCGGAAGCCTCTTACCTTTTATCTTTCTGTAACAATACAAGCCCTGCTTTCATCTTAAGCTATGTTGTCATTCAGAATCTGAAAAATGATTCTATTTCCATTCCGTTTCTTCTCATCCTTACACTTGTACCTCTTATGATGAGCTTTGTCTTCCGTCTTTTCTACCGCCCGACAGACCATATCCGGTCATTTTCACACCTGATACAGTTTTCTTCCTCAACTACTTCACAGGCCATAAAATCCGATATTCCCGGTTCTTTCCTGGATTCTCTTTCCGGTCATTTTTTCGATCCTTCTCAAGATTCACCTAGAAAAATGACAGAAAATTTATCCGGTAATTTCTTCGACCGCTGCATCATGAATGCATTTGAATCCATCACAAAGGTCGGCGGATATATGATGATGTTCTCTGTCCTGATTCAGCTGCTTGCGTCTGCTCTTCCGGACAATACATTCTCCCTTCTTCTGTATTCCAGCCTGGAGATCAGCACCGGGATCCGGCTGCTTGCTTCATCCGCACTGTATACCTCCCAGAAGATTATTCTGTGCGCTGCACTTACCTCTTTCGGCGGCTGGTGCTGTATTGCCCAGACATATTCTATGATCCCCGGCAATCACTTACCGATCCTGCCTTATATAGCAGAAAAACTGGTCACCGCATTGGTAACCAGTCTTCTTATCTCCGCTTACATATATGCTATCTGATTGTATCTTAATCCAGCGTGTCGTCTTCCTGAATATCATAACCAGAGGCTGACATATCATCCGGATACTGATTTTCATCATCCAGATAATCATCCTGTCCATAAGCATCCTGCTCATAATTATCCTGCGGATATTCATCTGCAGGATATTCATCCTGTGGATACTCTGGCTGTACACTCTGTTCTGTCTCCGGCGGAACATCCAGCTCTGCCCTGTTGTTACGTACCATGTCATAACATTCCTGAAGAGAATTTACAAGACTGTCATACTTCGATGTATACGTATCCAATGTACGTCCGATCGCACTCTCTGCCTGTGAAAGAAGATCATCTGTATAATGAATGGCTCCGATACGGATCTGATTTGCGTCATTTGTTGCATTATCCAGGATCTGCTGTGCCTGTGCCGTTGCTGCAGTTACGATCTCATTTGCCTGTGCATATGCCTGCTGCATGATCTCATGTTCACTTACCAGCTCATTTGTCTGAATCTGTGCTTCCTGGATCATTCCGTCTGCTTTTGCCTGTGCATCAGCCAGAATTGCATCCTTGTTTGCAATAATCTTCTGATAACGCTTGATCTCATCCGGAGTCTTCATACGAAGCTCTCTCAAGAGTTCATCCATCTGGTCTTTATTTACAATGATCTTTGTTGTCGACAGCGGCTGGAATTTACAGCTGTCGATATACTCTTCAATTTCCTCTATGATCTGCTCAATACGGCTGCTCATAATATTTACACTCTCCTTTTATGTTTCATTTTCTCCCAGACCTTCTGCTCTATGTAATCCGGCACAAACTGGGATATATCTCCTCCGAAGGCTGCTACCTCTTTTACAGTGGTAGAGCTCAAATATGAATACTGCAGATTCGTTGTTAAAAAAATCGTCTCTACATCTGACGCAAGCTTATGATTCGTCTGCGCCATCTGTAATTCATATTCAAAATCAGTGATCGCCCGAAGTCCCCTTATTACAATCTTCGCATTCAGCTTATGGGCAAAATCCACCAATAATCCTTCAAATGGAATAATCTTAACATTGGGTATGTCTTTCGTTACTTCCTCTAACATTTTAACACGTTCTTCTACGGAAAACAACGGGGTTTTTGCTTTATTATTCAGCACTCCGACTACCAGTTCATCTACCATTTCAGCAGAACGTTTTATGATATCCAGATGTCCGTATGTGACCGGGTCAAAGCTTCCCGGATAGATTCCTGTTAACATATTTCTTTCCTTCCCGCAGGTTCCAAAAATACATGCTTATTTGTCTTATATTCTTTTTCTTTGATAATGTTATATCCCAGATCTTCTGCGTAATCAAATTTTGTCTCTTTGGAAGCCTCTACAATGATGATTCCTTCCTCTGCCAGCAGCGATGATTCTGCCAGATAAGTCAGCACACTTTTTTCCAGTTCATGATTATACGGTGGATCCATAAAAATATAATCAAACTGTTTTTCTCCTTCTAATTTATAGAGTGCTGTCATCACATCCATCTGCATGGTCATCCCTTTTCTTTCAAAATGTGTCTTCTGAAGGTTCTCTTTGACACACGCCATGGCTTTCGGATTCTTCTCTACAAATACTGCTTCCATTGCTCCCCTGCTCAGAGCTTCGATCCCGATCCCGCCGCTTCCGGCAAACAGATCCAGAAAGATACTGTCGTACAGATATGGAGCGATCATGTTAAATAATGTCTCCTTGATCCTGTCTGTCGTCGGTCTGGTATCCATGCCTTCCAACGTCTTTAACTGTGTTCTTCTTGCACTTCCTGCAATGACTCTCATATGCTATCCCCTCTCTTTCCTGTCTGTTCCAAGCTTTCTGTAGCGGTTCATACAGGCATAGATTTCCTGTATACGCGGTCTTGCAAGATTTCCCGGTATGGTATTTCCTTCACACACTCCGGCAAGCCCTCTTTTATCCAGAACGTTCTCCACCTGTTCTATGCCCTGTCCAAGTGTCTTCCTGCCATCAAATATCTCCTCTTCCAGGAAACGTACGATCTGCCCCAGTGTATTCAACTGCTCACTGTCCACAAGCTGTTCCACATACCGCAGATCAATCGTCTCATGACCGATCATGACCGCATCGCGTCCCATCGTTTTTAATTTCACCCTGCCTTTCTGGCGGATGCCCGGATTCTTACGCACCTTCCGGTCAAACGATGGCTGTTCCGGCTTTTCTTCCGGAAACTTCAATGCCGGATAGTCTGAAGCCGCTTTCTTTGCCAGTTCCGTGATTTCTCTCGGAACATACTTATCCATCTGAATGATCTGATCCGCGATCTGGAAATAGGCTCCGGAGCTTCCCGCTACCAGCACCGTCGATATTCCATACTCCTGATAAAGATCCCGCACGCGCTCAATAAACGGTGTGATCGGCTCCATGTCACGGTGGATCACCTGCTGCATCAGCTCATCCCTCACCATAAAATTCGTTGCACTCGTATCTTCATCGATCAGAAATACCTGTGTTCCTGCTTCCATACTTTCTATCACGTTCGCCGCCTGTGACGTACTTCCGCTTGCATCTTCCGTGTCGAACGCATACGTATCTTTTCCGTTCGGCAGATCGTTGATAAACATGGAAATGTCTGTATGGCGGATGCTTCTGCCGTCTTCTGCGCGGATCTTCATTGCGGTATCATCTGTGACTACATATTCCCTGCCATCTCCTGCAATATGCGGATATACACCACTCTCCAGTGCTTTCAAAAGCGTTGATTTACCATGATAGCCACCACCTACAACCAACGTGATTCCCTTTCGTATTCCCATTCCGGTGAGCACACCTTTATATG
>JBNMJT010000107.1:0-7891 GCA_050873945.1 Dorea sp. | reverse complement strand
GAATAAAAGTTAGGAATCCTTTCCAGTGAGTGTGGAGAAGGTGTTGGTAATACTTAAGGGGCAAAATTCTGCGTTAGGTATTCAAAATTTGACTGTTTGAGGCGTATGCCGAGTTTCAAATTTTGAATGCCTGCTTTTAGCAGAATTCTGCCCCTTTAGTATTACCCACCGACGGAACCTGAACAGGAAAGGATTCCTAACTTTTATTCCGGTCCGGGTAGCCGTCGCTTCATGGATTAAATAGCAACTGAATTTAACGTCGCATAAAACTCCGGATAAGACACATCCACACACTGACTGTCCACGATCTCCGTCTCCCCATCAGCAGCAAGCCCCGCGATCGAGAACGCCATTGCAATCCGGTGATCCAGATAACTCTGGATAGAAGCACCGCCAAGATGGCCGGTTCCTTCGATGATCATACCGTCATCGGTCGGTGTAATATCAGCACCCATAGCCTTTAATCCGGTAGTGACCGTATCGATACGGTTCGTTTCTTTTACCTTTAATTCGGCAGCGTCTTTGATCACTGTCTGACCTTCGGCAAAAGCAGCCATGACTGCGATCATTGGAATCTCGTCGATCAGGGTAGGAATGGTATCACCTTCGATCACCGTTCCCTTTAACTGGCTGTGGCGTACAAGAAGATCCGCACGTCCTTCTCCGCCTTCGAATGTCTGGCTGACCGTTTCGATGTCGGCGCCCATGGCTTTGCAGACCTTCAAGAATCCGGCACGTGTAAAGTTGGTTCCGACATTTCTGACCAGAAGTTCAGAACCAGGAACAAGAAGTGCAGCTGCGATAAAGTAAGCGGCCGAAGAGATGTCTCCAGGTACACAGATCTGCTGGCCGTAGAGTTCTTTACAAGGTTCCACATGGGCAGTTGCAGTTCCGTCTGCATGAAGATCCGTGGCAACACCTGCGCCGAAGCCCTGTAACATCAGTTCTGTATGGTTGCGTGAAAGAGCAGGTTCGGTAACGGAAGTAGGACCGTCTGCATATAAACCAGCCAGAAGAACCGCTGACTTTACCTGAGCAGATGCAACCGGTGACTGATAATGGATACCGTGCAGTTCTCCCGGTTCGATACGGAGCGGTGCACAACCGTTGTCATTCAGACTGGTGATGTGCGCTCCCATGCTGTTTAATGGTGTCATGATACGCTTCATCGGTCTGGAATTCAGCGAATCGTCTCCGGATAATGTTGTCTCGAAGCTCTGTCCGGACAGGATACCGGAGATCAGTCGTGTGGTTGTTCCGCTGTTTCCTACATTTAAAATAGAATCCGGAGCAGTGAGTCCCCGAAGACCTTTTCCGTGCACCAGAATGCTGGATGGCTTTCTTTCAATCTCTACCCCCATCTTACGGAAGCAGTCGATGGTAGACAGACAGTCGGCACCTTCCAGAAAATGTGTGATCTCTGTAGTTCCGAGTGCAATGGAACCTAACATAATGGAACGGTGGGAGATGGATTTATCTCCCGGTATGGTTACTTCTCCCTTTAATCCCTTTACAGGGCTGATTGTTCTAACGCTCATATACGATATACCTGAATTTCTGCAGTAACTCTACGGCGCGTTTGGTTGAATCTTCGTCATAGAATTCAATACGCAGAACCCCTTCTTCAAATTCTCTGTTGTGTACAATTCCAATATTCTTGATACTGATATTATTCGATGCAAGGATCGTTGCAATTGCGGCGATACCTCCGGCCTCATCAATGATATCGCAGTATACGGCAAATGCCTTTTTGATCGGTCCCGCAGAGGACGAAGGCATGGAATTGCGGTAATTTCTGGATGATTCAAAGCGGGTATAAAGGTCCAGGTCGTCTTCACGCTCGATGGCTTCCTTGAAATCTTCCAGAGAGTCGATATACTGATCCAGTATCTCAACAATATTGTCTTTGTTCTTCAGACAGATATTCTGCCACATGACCGGTGACGAAGAGGCAATACGTGTGATGTCTCTAAAACCTCCGGCGGCCAGATTCTTCATCATCTCATCTTTTGTATCGTGAGTCTTGACGAAATTAACAAGTGTAGATGCAATAATGTGAGGCAGATGGCTGATCGTTCCTGTAATCTGGTCATGTATCTGATAATCCAGAATGACAGGGAGTGCTTTCAGGCTTTCTACAAATTTTTCATAAGCCTGTACCTTTTCGCGGGCGACCTGTTCAGTCGGTGTCAGGATAAAATATGCATTTTCAATCAGCATTGCTTTGGAATTACTGTATCCGCTTTTTTCAGAACCTGCCATCGGGTGTCCGCCGATAAAATATTTCCCGATTCCGAGGGCCTGCACCTCTTCGTGAATGTTTGTCTTTACACTTCCGACATCGGTAAGAATGCAGTCGTCATTCAGATATTCGGTCAGCTGTTTCAGATAAGCAGTATTATATGCAACAGGTGCACATAAGAATATATAGTTACAGTTCTGGAAATTATTGTCAATCGTGGTTGCGGCCACATCGATGATAGACTCCTGGGTTGCAAGGGCAAGGGATTCTTTGCTTTTATCAAAGGCCACAATTTCGTAATCGGGATAGTACTGACGGATGGCCTTTGCAATAGAGCCGCCGATCAGTCCCAGTCCGATAAAACCGATTTTTTGTTTCATAATAGATCCTCCTTTCGGCGAGTTACTTCATATTATAAAATACATGCATAGACAGCATGATTATTTCGTAATCAGAAAACTCAGTTCATATTGTAACGTGTGACGGATGGATTTGTCAACACTATAATGCTTTAAAGCGAAAAAGCAATACGAAATGTCAGAATGAATGTAGATAAACTGCATGATGAAATTGCAAAGAAAATTCAGAAATAAGTGAAAATTCACATTTATTTGAAAATAAATACAAAAATAATATGGTTAAAGTGTATAAAAGTGTTGTAAAAAAATAGAAAGTTTAGTACAATATTTACATGAGATTTTACCAAAATAAGGAGGCAGCTATATGAAAGTTTACAGAACGGACGAAATCAGGAACGTGGTTCTCTTAGGACACGGTGGAAGCGGAAAGACCAGTCTTGCAGAGGCCATGGCATATGTGTCAGGGGCAACAAACCGTATGGGAAAGATTACGGATGGTAACACGATCAGTGATTTTGATAAAGAAGAACAGAAACGTGAATTTTCGATCAGTACAAGCCTGATCCCGATCGAGTGGGAGAAAGCGAAGATCAATATTCTGGATACGCCGGGATATTTCGACTTTGTGGGAGAAGTCGAAGAAGCTGTAAGTGCCGCCGATGCAGCCGTTATCGTTGTATCCGGTAAGGCAGGTGTGGAAGTCGGAACAGAGAAAGCGTGGGAACTCTGTGACAAATACAAACTTCCAAGAATGGTATATGTAACCGAGATGGATGTGGATGATGCAAGCTTCCGTCAGGTAGTACAGGATCTGACCGACCGTTATGGAAAGGTGATCGCACCTCATTTCCAGCCGATCCGTGAGAATGAAAAACTGGTAGGATATGTGAACGTTATCAAGAATGCAGCAAGACGTTACACCGGTGTCGGACAGAGAGAGGAATGTGAGATTCCGGAATATTGTAAACCGAACCTGGAGATTTACCGTGACAAATTACTGGAAGCAGTTGCAGAGACCAGCGAAGCATTTATGGAAAGGTATTTCGAAGGAGATGAATTCTCTGTAGAAGAGATCCGTTCAGCCATGCGTACGGAAGTTATGGACGGAGATATTGTACCGGTTGCCATGGGATCTAATATTCAGGCACAGGGAGTTGCAAACTTACTTTCTGACATTGTAAGATTCTTCCCGAGCCCGGACAGCAGAAGCTGTGCAGGCATCAACCGCAAGACAAATGAGATCTTTGAAGGCAATTATGATTTCGCAAAAGCAAAATCAGCATATGTATTCAAGACAATGGTAGATCCATTTATTGGAAAATATTCATTCGTGAAAGTATGCTCCGGTGTATTAAAAGGAGACGACACTTTATATAATGGAGATTCTGATGCAGAAGCCAAACTTGGCAAGATTTATACAATGGTAGGAAATAAACCGACCGAAGTCAGTGAATTATTTGCCGGAGATATCGGAGCAATTGCAAAACTTGCCAATACAAAGACCGGAGATACACTTTCTACCAAGAATACGCCGGTGATGTATGGAAAGACAGAGTATTCCAAACCATATACATATATGAAATATGTCTGCAACAACAAAGGCGACGAAGATAAGGTATCTCAGGCACTGCAGAAGATGATGGCAGAAGATGTAACACTGAAAACAGTAAACGACAGTGAGAACCGCCAGACACTTCTCTATGGAATGGGTGACCAGCATCTGGAGATTACGGCAAGCAAACTTGCTGCACGTTACAAATGTGAGATCAAACTGGAGACACCGAAGGTAGCCTTCCGTGAGACAATTAAGAAGAAATCCGATGTAGATTCCAAATATAAGAAACAGTCCGGAGGTCACGGACAGTACGGTCATGTTAAGATGAGATTCGAGGCGTCCGGTGATCTGGAGACTCCTTATGTATTTGAAGAAGAAGTGGTAGGCGGAGCTGTTCCGAAGAACTACTTCCCGGCAGTGGAAAAAGGTCTGCAGGAAGCAGTCGTAAAAGGTCCTCTGGCAGGATATCCGGTAGTGGGTGTGAAAGCCGTATTATACGATGGATCTTATCATCCGGTAGATTCTTCCGAGATGGCATTCAAGACGGCGACAATCCAGGCATTTAAGAAAGGCTTCATGGAAGCTTCTCCGGTACTGCTGGAACCAATCGCATCCCTTACCGTTACGGTTCCGGATGATTATACCGGAGATGTCATGGGCGATCTGAATAAGAGAAGAGGACGTGTACTTGGAATGAATCCGATTTCCGGCGGAAAGCAGGAGATCGTGGCTGATATTCCGATGACGGGACTCTTTGGATATTGTACTGTATTAAGATCTATGACAGGTGGAAGAGGCGTATATTCTTATGAATTTGCCCGTTATGAACAGGCCCCGTCAGATGTACAGGAAGCAGAGATCGCAAAGCGTGCAAAAGAGGAATAAACTGTTAAGAAAATGTATAAATAGAAGAAAAGCCCGTAAGGGCTTTTTTTCTTAATGCAAAGGTGCTATAATCTCTTGTGTTAAAAATACAGGTATCCAGATAATAAGAAAGATACAAAGTGGATAATTGTGAGGTCAGGGAATGAAAATTGTGATTATTGGGGACGGAAAAGTTGGTCATAAATTGACAACCCAGCTGTCCGAAGAAAATTATGATGTGGTTTTGATTGATCAAAATGAGGGAAAATTAAAAGAAGCAGTGAACGAGCTTGATATTTTCTGTATTACAGGAAATGGAGCAGATGTAGATGTTCAGAGACAGGCGGATGTTCCGCATGCAGATCTTGTGATTGCCTGCGCATCCACAGATGAACTGAATATGTTGAGCTGTCTGCTGGCCAAGAGATTAGGTGCCAGACACACGATCGCACGTGTAAGAAATCCGATCTATTACCGTCAGATCGATCTTCTGAAGGAAGATCTTCATCTGAGTATGGCGGTTAATCCGGAGCGCGCGGCAGCAAATGAGATATCCAGAGTACTGCTTTTCCCGGAGACAAGTAAAGTAGAGACGTTCATGAAGGGACGTGTAGAGCTGGTAGAATTCGTTGTAAGAGAGGACAGTGCGCTTGCAGGACTTTCTCTTGCAGAAGTATACCGGAAGTTCCAGATCAAGATTCTGGTATGTGCGGTAAAAAGAGGACAGAAGATCTATATTCCGGATGGAGATTTCGTTCTGGAAAAAGGAGATAAGATGCACATTGTTGCAGCACATCAGGATCTGAAGTCATTTTTCAGAGCTCTGGGACACCGGAATGCGAAGGTAAAAAAGGTACTGATCTGTGGCGGCGGACATGTATGCTTCTATCTTGCAATGCAGCTCTTACAAGTAGGCATGCAGGTGAAAATCATCGAGCAGAATATGAAAAGATGTGAAGAATTGTGTGAGCTTTTACCAAAGGCGACGATCATTCATGGAGATGCGGCGAATCATGACCTTCTTCTGGAAGAAGGAATTAATGAGTCAGATGCGCTGATTGCATTAACTGGCATGGATGAAGAGAATATCATCATGGCATTGTTTGCAAAACTTCAGGGGGTAAATAAGATTGTTGCAAAAGTAAATGAAGATTCCAGAGCACAGATGGTGGAAGGACTTGGAATTGATTCGATTGTGTCGGCGAAAAGTGCTACGGCAGATGCAATCATGAGTTACGTCAGAGCGAGAAATGAATCTGCAAGTAATGTGAACGTAGAATCTATGTACCAGCTTCTGGGCGGCAAAGTAGAAGCCTTAGAGTTTATTATCAAGTGTGAATGTAGTTTTACCAATGTACCGCTTCGTGATCTGCGGACGAAGAAGAATAATCTGATCGCCTGCATCGGACGAAAGAGAAGAATTATTATCCCGAATGGTGAAGACCATCTGGAAGTTGGTGACAGCGTTGTCGTTGTCACGATGGATCACATTGATAAATTCAGCGATATACTGGAATAATATACTGGAATAAGGAGACAGAAAAAAAGGTTATGAATACAAAAATGGTACGATATATTCTGTGCAGAATGCTTGGAGTAGAGGCAAGTCTTTTGCTTTTCCCGGCAGCTATTGCAGCAATATATCAGGAAAAGTGTGGAGTCGTATTTCTGATCCCGGCTGGAATATTGTTCCTGCTGTTCTTTGTGGCAGGTATGAAAAAACCGGAAAACAGTCATATTTATGGTAAAGAAGGCATGGTGATCGTTGCACTTGCATGGCTTTTATGGTCTTTGTTTGGCGCCAGTCCGTTTGTAATTTCCGGATATGTTCCGAATTATGTGGATGCTTTTTTTGAAACGGTTTCTGGTTTTACTACAACCGGATCCAGCATTATAAGGGATATAGAGGCGCTGCCGCATTGCCTGCTGTTCTGGAGAAGTTTTACACACTGGATCGGAGGAATGGGAGTGCTGGTCTTTGTACTGGTAGTAACTTCATTGGATAAGAAGAATTCCATGTATCTGATGCGTGCGGAAGTTCCGGGACCGGAGAAGGATAAACTGGTACCGAAAGCAATGTCGACGGCACGTATTTTATACGGCATGTATCTGATCCTTACGGTGATCGAAATAGTATTTCTGCTTGTCGGAGGGATGAATCTGTTTGACAGTATGATTTTTTCATTTGGTTCTGCAGGAACAGGAGGATTTTCAAATTATGCTGACAGTGTGGCACATTTTAACAGTGCTTATATAGATGGTGTGATTACAATATTCTGTGCATTGTTCGGAGTGAATTTTGCCCTGTTTTACTTTATGCTTCTGGGAGATTTCAAATCTATCCGCAAGAATGAAGAATTAAGGACATATATTTTACTGATCGCAGGTGCGACAGCACTGATCACAGCGAATATTCATTCACTGTATCCGACGATCGGGAAGGCATTCCGTTATGCGATATTCCAGGTAGTAACAATTATAACGACTACCGGATATTCAACGGCGGACTTTGCAAAATGGCCGATGTTCTCCAGGGCGATCATTATGATGCTGACGGTAGTAGGAGCGTGTGCTTCTTCAACCGGAGGTGGAATCAAAGTATCGAGACTGCTGGTTGGAATGAAATGTGTAAAGAGAGAGATTACACAGCTGGTTCACCCAAAATCTGTTGGCATTATCCGTATAGGAGGGAAAAAGGTCAGCTCAGATGTGTTAAGAACGATTTACATTTATTTTATAGCATATATAGGAATTTTGATCAGTTCGATCATTCTGGTGTCGTTGGATAATTTTGATTTTGAGACAACGTTCAGTGCGGTGCTTACGACACTTGGAAATGTCGGACCGGGTATGGCGAAGGTTGGACCGATG
>JBNMJT010000106.1:0-7984 GCA_050873945.1 Dorea sp. | reverse complement strand
GTACACAGACTGGTAGATTACAAGAACCTGTGGCCATATGCAAGAGACTTGTATCAGATTCCGGCATTCCGGCACAATACATACTTTAAAGATTTTGCAGCATCGGAAGATCTGGAGCATGCACCGGAAGATTACTGGGAGAATGTATACTACGACATCGTCGTACAGGAGACAGACTGGGATACCATCTGGAGTCAGCCGATCGGAAGAGAAGCACTCAGCAAAGATCCTGCACATAAATGGAAAGCAGAAAAATAGGCAGGAAACAGATACAAAAAACAGGAGGAAGAACCGATGGAAGCAATCCGGGTAACAGATAAAGAATGGCAGCTCGCAGGAGTCCATTATGTGAGAACCGAAGCCATGTGCAATGGATTTGACGTGTCGCTGGAGATGGAATTCGGTGAAGATAAGGCAGGCGATGAATATATACTGGTGTTGGATGGAATCCATCCGGTATCAACCTGCAGACTGCATCAGCTGGATGACACAACCGGAAAGATTGAAAGAGTCGCAACACTGGAACAATACCGCGGACAACATTATGGGGCAGCAGCAATCCAGGCAGCAGAAGAGTGGTTCGCAGAGCGTGGAGTAAAAAAGATCTTCATCAATTCCAGAACGGAAGCAGTCGGATTTTATGAAAAGCTCGGTTATGTGGCTGATCCGGAACAGATTACAGGAAGCGGCGCATTTCAGTGTATCATGACAGAAAAATCCATATAATTATCTGAAAACAGGAAACAGAAGTATGCGGATAGAGAATAACATGAAAGCATAAAAGATAAAAAGGGAGAAAATATTATGAAAAGAAATAAATTAGCAAGCATAGCAGCAATCACAGTAGCACTTGGAGTACTGGCAACCGGATGTGCCGGAGGATCAGGTTCTTCCAGCAGTGGAAGCAAAAGTTCCGATGGAACAAAGATGGTAACAGTAAAAGCCGGAACAGGAGCGAATGTAAAACCTTATACATATGTAGGAGATGACAATGAAACAACAGGATACGATGTAGAAGTATTAAAAGAAGTCTTCGACCGTCTGGATGGATATGATCTTCAGATCGAAGTAACAGATATCCCGTCTGTATTCTCCGGCGTTACGAGCGGAACTTATCAGATCGGTGTCAATAACTTCTCATACAATGAAGAAAGAGCGAAATCTTACCTGTACTCTTATCCATATGACAAGATTGGATATGTATTCGTTACCAAAAAAGGCGCACCGGAAGTAAAGACATTTGCCGATGCAGCCGGAAAATCTTTTGAAGGACAGTCTGGTGTCAGTGTTACAACAGCAATTGAGAGCTGGAATGAAAAGAACCCGGATCAGAAGATTGATATCACTTATACAGATGCAGATACAGCAATTACATTACAGCATATCGAAGACGGAAGTGTAGACCTTGCAATCATCGATGTGGCAATGTACAACGCATATCAGAAAGAATACAACTATGATATCGTCGCAAACCAGATTTCCGATGATGATGCAAAAGCAATCGCTGATAACAGCTATGCATACTACATTTTCCCGAAAGATCAGGAAGAACTCAGAGATAAAGTAGATGAGCAGTTAAAAGAACTGAAAAAAGATGGAACACTTACAGAATTAAGCCAGAAATATTTCGGACAGGATACAGCTCCGGAAGATGATCAGTTTGAAAGCACTCCAAACTAACATCAGTCTGGACCCCAGAAAGGAAGAATCAGCATGAGTAATTTATTTGATATCAAGATGGTATTTACACAGATACCGGATCTGTTAACCTATCTGCCAGTGACACTGGAACTGGCAGTGGTGTCCATGATTGTCAGCCTGATCCTCGGTCTGATCCTGGCACTGATCAAGATGAAGAAGATCCCGGTGTTAAAGCAGATCGCCAATCTGTATATCTCGGTGATCAGAGGTACTCCGGTACTGGTACAGTTATATGTAACCTACTTCGGAATTCCGATGATCTTAAAAGCCATCAACCTGAAATATGGAACCAACTATAATGCAAATGGTGTGGCACCGATCATCTACGCATTCATCGCCCTGGCGGTAAATGAATCAGCGTATAACGCAGAGGTCATCAGAGCCTCACTGGAATCTGTTCCAAAGGGACAGATCGAAGCGGCCAGCGCACTTGGAATGACATATTTCCAGGCATTACGAAGAGTGATTCTTCCGGAAGCAATCGTGGTGGCACTGCCATCACTTGGTAACTCCTTTATCGGTCTGATCAAAGGAACATCGCTTGCATTCGTCTGTGCAGTTGTAGAAATGACGGCTGCAGGAAAGATCATTGCAGGACGTACATATCGTTACTTTGAAGTCTATGTATCTCTTGCAATTATCTACTGGATCATCACGATCATCGTAGAGCAGGGAATCAAACTGATCGAGAAGAAGATACGCATACCGGAGAATGCACCGGCAATACAGACAGATGAGGGGGCATTGAACCAATGATCGAAGTAAAAAACATTTCCAAAAAATTCAATAATAACGTGGTTTTAAATGGCATCGACCTGAACATCAACAAAGGTGACGTTGTAGCGATCATCGGACCATCCGGAACCGGAAAGTCAACATTCCTGCGTTGTCTGAACAGACTGGAGAAGCCGGAAAGTGGAAGCATCAGCATCGGAGACCTGAGTGTAGATCTGGCACACAGTGATACAAAGTCACTGGTAGAACTTAGAAAAAAGACCAGCATGGTATTCCAGGGATTCAATCTCTTTTCCAAAAAGACGGCACTGGAAAATGTTATGGAAGGTCTGATCGTTGTAAAGAAGATGGACAAGAAAAAAGCGGAAGAGATCGCAAGAGAGCAGCTTAAGAATGTAGGACTTCTTGAGTGGGCGAACCATTATCCGGCGCATTTATCAGGAGGACAGCAGCAGAGAGTTGCGATCGCAAGAGCACTTGCGATGGAACCGGAACTGTTACTTCTGGATGAGCCGACATCTGCACTGGACCCGGAGCTTGTAGGAGAAGTACTGGATACAATTAAGAAAGCAGCGAATGAAGGATATACGATGCTTTTAGTATCCCACGAGATGAACTTTGTAAAGAATGTTGCAACAAGAGTCATCTTCCTTGAAAATGGTAAGATCATCGAGGACGGACCTCCGAAGGAAGTGTTCAATCATCCAAAGAGTGATCGTGTACGAGAGTTCTTTGCGAAGATTAACCGTATGGTGGAGCCGGAATATTCGATTTAGTATACAGAGAACCTGCCACAGGCAGGTTCTTGGTATATAAACAGGAGGTTTAGAGTATGGACATTTGGATAAAAACAGATAAAGAAAATGTAGACTGGAACGAAGTGGCAGACATTCTCGATGAAAGCCAGTTAAGCCATTATGATCCGGTCACAGAAGAAAAAATCTTCCGTAACAGTTATGCAGTCGCATTTATCTGTGACGGAGATAAGATAGTAGGATGTGGAAGAGCATTGTCAGACGGTGTATGCCAGGCAGCCATCTACAATGTAGCATTAAGACCGGCATATCAGGGAAATGGACTTGGACGTGCAATTGTGGATTCACTGGTAGAACAGGTAAAAGGCTGTACGATCATTCTGTACACACATCCACAGACCCTTGCAATGTATGAAAAGTTCGGATTCCGAAGACAGAAGACGGGATTTGTGATGTTCGCAGGAGACGAAGAACAACAAAAGTGGCTGGAGGATGAAGGCTTCCTTCTGCCGGATGGATACAGATTCGGAGATAATGAATACGAGAGGAGACCAAAGGAATGAGAATTTCATCAGATAAATGGACAGGAAAAGAAGTAGACAAAAGCGGAAAATTCGTAAGACAGAAGAACCGGTTTGATACACCGTTTGGAGAGGAAGAAGGACAGCTCCCGGTAGAAGCCGGAAGATATCGCCTTCTCTGGGCACCTGTATGCCCGTGGGCACACAGAAGTATCATCGTAAGAAAATTACTGGGACTCGAGGATGTGATCAGTGTCGGAAAAGCAGATCCAAAGCGTCCGAATGTACCGAGAAGCGACTGGGCATTTACCCTGGATGAAGGTGACGTAGATCCGGTACTTGGAATCCATTACATCAGTGAAGTGTATCTCAATGCAGATCCGGATTATCAGGGAAGATTTACCGTGCCGGCACTGGTTGATCTGAAGACAAAGAAGGTTGTAAATAACGATTACTTCCACCTGACGCTGTATTTTGAAACAGCATGGAAGAAATACCACAAGCCGGGAGCACCGGATCTTTACCCGGAAGAGTTAAGAGAAGAGATAGATGCACTCAATGATATCATTTTCAAAGAAGTGAATAACGGAGTGTACAAAGCAGGATTTGCCAGAAGCCAGGAAGCATACGAGGAAGCTTATCATACCGTATTCAACCGTTTTGACTGGCTGGAGGAAAGACTGGCAGACAGAAGATATCTGTTCGGAGATAAGATCACAGAATCGGATGTCAGATTATATGTAACATTGGCAAGATTCGATGTAGCTTATCATAATATCTTCCGTGTGAATAAGAAGCGTCTGAGAGATTATAACAATCTGTGGGCTTACGCAAGAGACCTGTATCAGACACCGGGATTCGGAGATACGACGGACTTTGCAGCAATCAAAAAACATTATCACATTGACTGCAATCCGGGAAACATTCATGAGATCATTGCAAAGGGACCGGATGAAGAAGCATGGCTGCTTCCACATGGAAGAGAGAAGCTTTCGCAAATTTCAAAATAATAAATAGGAAAGAATAAACAGGACGCCCGTTATTTTCATGAAGCAGGGGAGTAATTTCATAAAAACATACTTGACAAATATGACATAGCGGTAATATAATAAAACCAATCCATAAAACCTATCAAAATTATAGGAAATATAAGGATTGGTTTTATTTAGTTTAGAAAGCGGAAAGGAGCGTGCAGGAGAATGACAAAAGAAAAGCGGATGTGGGGACGAATGCGATGTTGTTGCGCTTGCGCGCATGAAAAATAAAAAACACAAAAACATACTAAACATAGTTGACAAATAGGAATTAAAGTAGTATAGTAACATCAACAGCAAAACATACCAACAAAGTAGGAAAGGTAGGAGGCTAAAATGTCAAAGATTTATAAAGGAACATTGGGACTGATCGGAAATACACCACTGGTAGAAGTAGTAAACATAGAAAAAGAACTTGGCCTGGAAGCAACACTTCTTGTAAAGCTTGAATATCTCAACCCGGCCGGAAGCGTCAAAGACAGAATTGCAAAAGCAATGATCGAAGATGCAGAAGAAAAAGGAATCTTAAAAGAAGGTTCCGTCATCATCGAACCAACATCCGGTAATACAGGAATCGGTCTTGCATCGATCGCAGCAGCAAAAGGATACAGAATCATCCTTACAATGCCAGAGACTATGAGCGTGGAGAGAAGAAATATCCTGAAAGCATACGGCGCTGAGATCGTACTGACAGAAGGAGCAAAAGGAATGAAAGGAGCCATCGCAAAAGCAGATGAGCTTGCAAAAGAGATTCCGAACAGCTTCGTTCCTGGACAGTTTGTAAATCCGGCAAACCCGGCAGCACATAAGAAGACAACAGGTCCTGAGATCTGGAACGACACAGACGGAGCAGTCGATATCGTGATCGCAGGTGTCGGAACGGGTGGAACACTTTCCGGAATCGGTGCTTACTTAAAAGAACAGAAACCGGAAGTTCAGATCGTAGCTTTGGAACCAGCTTCCTCACCGGTCCTTTCCGAAGGAAAAGCAGGTCCGCATAAGATCCAGGGAATCGGAGCAGGATTCGTTCCTGACACATTAGATACCAAGATCTACGATGAGATCTACAAAGCAGAGGCAGACGAAGCATTTGAGACAGCAAAACTTCTTGCTAAGAAAGAAGGCGTTCTGGTAGGTATTTCTTCAGGAGCCGCACTTGCAGGAGCCATTGCACTGGCAAAACGTCCGGAGAACAAAGGTAAGACGATCGTAGCATTACTTCCAGATTCCGGCGACAGATATTATTCAACACCATTATTTACAGAATAAAGAGATACACGCCTGAAACAGACGGGACAGTATCAGTAATAAATACACATTTATATAAGAAGAAAAGGAGATCAAACCCATGAGCGAAAAAATCACAAGAGAAAATAGAGAGTTAAAATTTGAAACATTACAGTTACATGTAGGACAGGAAAGCCCAGACCCGGTTACAGATGCAAGAGCAGTACCGATCTATCAGACATCTTCATACGTATTCCGCAACAGTGATCATGCAGCAGCACGTTTCGGACTGGCAGATGCAGGTAATATCTACGGACGTCTGACAAACCCTACAGAAGACATTTTCGAAAAACGTATTGCAGCACTGGAAGGCGGAGTTGCAGCACTGGCAGTAGCATCCGGAGCAGCAGCTGTAACATATACAATCGAAAACCTTGCACAGAACGGAGATCATATCGTAGCTGCCAAGAATATTTATGGTGGATCATTCAACCTGTTAGAGCACACACTTCCACAGTATGGAATTACAACAACATTTGTTGACATCTTTAACTATGATGAAGTAGAAGCAGCAATCCAGGACAACACAAAAGCACTCTACATCGAGACACTTGGAAATCCAAACTCAGACGTTGTAGATATCGAAAAGATTGCAAATATCGCACATGCGCATAAAATTCCACTTGTTGTAGATAATACATTTGCAACACCTTATCTTGTAAGACCAATCGAGTACGGTGCAGATATCGTTGTTCATTCAGCAACAAAATTCATCGGTGGACACGGAACAACAATCGGTGGTGTCATCGTTGACAGCGGTAAATTCGACTGGGAAGCATCTGGAAAATTCGCTTCTCTTACAGAACCAAACCCAAGCTACCACGGAATCAGCTTTACAAAAGCAGTAGGTCCTGCAGCATTCGTTACTAAGATCCGTGCAATCCTTTTAAGAGACACAGGAGCAACAATTTCTCCAATCCATTCATTCATCTTCTTACAGGGACTCGAGACATTATCATTACGTGTAGAGCGTCATGTTGAGAATGCACTGAAAGTAGTAGAATACCTGAACAATCATCCACAGGTAGAGAAAGTTAATCACCCGGCTGTATCTGACGATCCGGAGCAGCAGGCATTATATAAGAAATATTTCCCAAATGGAGGAGGATCTATCTTCACATTTGAGATCAAAGGTGATGCACAGAAAGCAAAAGATTTCATCGATAATCTGGAACTCTTCTCACTGCTTGCTAACGTTGCAGATGTAAAATCTCTGGTTATCCATCCGGCAACAACAACACACAGCCAGTGCACAGAAGAAGAATTATTAGATCAGGGAATCAAACCAAATACAATCCGTCTGTCAATCGGAACAGAGCACATTGACGACATTATCCAGGATCTGGATGAGGCATTCAAAGCTGTAGAATAAGAATAATTAAGGAGTGTGGAGATATACATGAAACTTTCAATGAAAAGCAGATATGGTCTGAGAGCGTTGATCGACCTGGCCATCAATTCAAAAACTGAACAGGTGGCGCTCAACAGCATTGCAGAGCGGAATAAAATATCTCCACAGTATCTGGAACAGGTATTTGCAAGCCTTAGAAAAGCTGGCATTGTAAAAAGTATCAAAGGCTCCCAGGGCGGTTATTTCCTAAGCCGTCCGCCACAGGAGATCACTGTTTCTTCTATTATAGAAGCGCTGGAGGGAGATTACCGTATCGACGATGAAGAGATCCCGAAAGAAGGCAATTACATTGGCAGTGTCAATGCGATCCAGAAACTGGTGATCGACAAGGTCAATGAGAGCGTGACGGAGATTCTTCAGTCAGTAACGCTGTATGACCTGGAAAAAGAATATCAGGAATACATCGACTTCAGTGAAAATATGTACTACATATAATACCAGTTCACGTATCAGAAAAAACCTGCAGAATTTATGCTTGCATAAGGATCCTGCATGCTTTTTTCTGATACAGGGAGCGCCCGCTTATGAGTAAAAAGGAGC
>JBNMJT010000105.1:0-8056 GCA_050873945.1 Dorea sp. | reverse complement strand
GCCTGGTCGCTTTTTGCCGGGAAACATGGGGTTTCCAAAATTCTGGTTCACATTGTGGGAGGAATTATCATCGCATCCATGGCGTTGGCAGCGATGCATATACCGGCACTTGGGACATTGCGGATGGAAGGAATCGTGACCGGCGGGATTATGCCGCTGGTGCCGGGACTTGCGTTTGTGAATGCGATCCGTGATCTGGCAGACAGCGATTATCTTGCCGGTACAGTAAAGATGATCGATGCGGTCATGGTATTTGTTTATATTGCGATTGGCGTTGGAACGGCATTGTCAGTGTATCATCATGTGTTAGGGGGAATCTTATAATGCTCATAAAAATTATAGCGAATCTGGCATGTTCGTTTATTGGAACGATTGCATATGCAGTTATGTTCCAGGTGCCGAGAAGATTCTATATCGGATGTGGGATCACCGGATCGGTGGGCTGGATGATGTATAAGCTTGCGTCGGTATATTGCTCAGTTGCGGCTGCTTCGTTTATCGGAACAGTATGTGCAGTGCTGGTTGCGAGAATGCTGACGGTCCGCCTGAAATGTCCGATCACCATTTTTATGATCTCGGGGATCATTACACTGGTGCAGGGAGCAGGCATCTATTTTACAGCGTATTATCTGGTGACGAATCAGTTTGCAATGGCTGCCGTGAAAGGGATCGGGGCGGTAAAAGTAGCGTTTGGAATTGTACTTGGAATTGTCTGTATTGTATCGATTCCGAGAGAAGTGTTCCAGAAAGAGTACTGGGTTGAAAGAAGAATTGTAAAACAGCAGAAAAAATTGAGAGATGGATCGAATCATGTTTAAGATGAAAGACAGGACGAAAGATCTGACAGAAAAGGTTGCTGTCCGCCTTGGAATTGTGCTACAATGTAGAGACGGACAGTGTTCTAATGTATGTAGTGATACATAGATTTCATACATTTCAAAACAATAAAGAAACAGGAGATAATGATAGTTATGAGTAAGGTAAGAACAAGATTTGCACCAAGTCCTACAGGAAGAATGCACGTAGGAAACTTAAGAACAGCATTGTATACTTATTTGATCGCAAAGCATGAAGGCGGAGACTTTATCCTCCGAATTGAAGATACAGACCAGGAACGTTTTGTAGAAGGCGCACTGGATATCATTTACCGCACATTGAAAGAGACAGGACTGGTTCATGATGAAGGTCCGGACAAGGACGGCGGAGTAGGACCTTATGTGCAGAGTGAACGTAATGCACAGGGACTTTATCTGAAATACGCAGAACAGCTGATCGAGCAGGGAGATGCTTATTACTGCTTCTGTGACAAAGAGCGTCTGGAGTCTTTAAAGAGCAAAGTTTCCGATGAAGACGGCGGAACAGAAATCGTTGTATATGACAAGCATTGCCTGCATTTAAGCAAAGAAGAGATTGAAGCGAACCTTGCAGCAGGAAAACCACATGTAATCCGCTTTAATATGCCTACAGAGGGAACAACTACATTCCATGATGAGATCTACGGAGATATTACGGTTCCGAATGAAGAATTGGATGATCTGATCCTGATCAAATCAGACGGATATCCGACTTACAACTTTGCAAATGTTATCGATGATCATCTGATGGGAATTACACATGTTGTACGTGGTAATGAATATCTGTCATCAGCACCAAAATATAATAAGATCTACGAAGCATTCGGCTGGGATGTGCCGGTATATGTACACTGCCCGCTGATCACAGATGAGAATCATAAGAAACTCAGTAAACGATGCGGACATTCTTCTTATGAAGACCTGATCGAGCAGGGATTTGTGACAGAAGCAGTTGTAAACTATGTAGCACTGCTTGGATGGTCACCGGAAGGCAATCAGGAGATCTTCTCACTGGAAGAGCTGGTAAAAGCATTTGATTTCCACCGTATGAACAAATCACCGGCGGTATTTGACCTTGGTAAATTAAAATGGATGAATGGTGAATACATCAAAGCCATGGATTTTGACAAGTTCTATGAAAGAGCTGAAAAATATATCCGTGAAGTGATTACAAAAGATTATGATCTGAAGAAGATTGCTGCACTGGTAAAATCAAGAATCGAGATTTTCCCGGATATTGCAGATCAGATCGATTTCTTTGAAGCGGTTCCGGAGTATGATACAGCAATGTACTGCCATAAAAAAATGAAGACTAATGAAGAGAATTCACTGGAAGTATTAAAAGAAGTTCTTCCACTTCTGGAAGCACAGGAAGATTACAGCAACGATGCACTGTTTGCGCTCCTTAAGAAATATGTTGATGAAAAGGGCGTAAAAGTCGGTTATGTAATGTGGCCGATCCGTACTGCTGTATCCGGAAAGCAGAGCACACCAGGCGGAGCAACAGAGATCATGGAGATTCTTGGAAAAGAAGAATCTGTAAAACGAATCAAAGACGGAATTGAATTATTAAGCAAGTAAGGGGATTCTATGAGTTTAAATCATGCTCAGACAGAGGCAGTCGCCCACAACGAGGGACCATGTATGGTCCTTGCCGGTCCCGGTTCGGGAAAAACTCTAACCATTGCAAAGAGAATAGAATATCTGATCATGAAGCATAAGGTAAGGCCAGAAGAAATTCTGGTCATTACCTTTACTAAGTATGCGGCCCAGGAGATGAAAGAAAGAACCAGACGGATCTGTGGTCCGTCTTCTTATGCTGTTACATTCGGAACATTTCACGGAATTTACTATGGAATCCTCAAGTGGGCGTACCGGCTGAATCCGTCCAATCTTTTGTCGGATGAAGAAAAATACAGAATGCTGAGGGAAATTCTTCCGAAAATAGAATGGGATCAGGAGCCGGAGACAGATGAGGAAAAAGATTACCTGCAGGAGCTTGCGGTCGAGATCGGGAATGTAAAAAATAACTGTGTGGATATTGAAACATATGAACCGGTAAAATATACGACAGAAAAATTCCGGGCACTATACAGAAGGTATGAAGATGCCAAAAAGGAATGCCGGAAGATAGATTTTGAAGATATGCTGGTCCAGTGCAGGGAACTCTTTGTAAAACGGCCGGATGTTTTGAAAAAGTGGCAGGAGAAGTTCCGCTATATTCTGGTGGATGAATTCCAGGATGTGAATCAGGCACAGTATGATGTAGTCCGCATGCTGGCAGCACCACAGGACAATCTGTTTGTGGTAGGAGATGATGACCAGTCTGTGTATGGATTCCGAGGTGCAAAGCCGGGAATCATGATGGAATTCATGAAGGATTATCCGCATGCAAAACAAGTGCTTCTTGATATCAATTACCGTAGCAGCGGCTATATTGTGAAAGGCGCATTAAGAGTAATTGGCAATAATAAAATCTGGTTTCAGAAAAAGATCGAAGCTTTCCAGAAACCGGATGAAACGGTTCATGTCCAGGAAGTGAAAGATCCGGTACAGGAAGCGGAATATGTACTGGAAAGGATGAGAGAGTATCAGGAAAAAGGGATTGCGTATACGGATATGGCAGTTTTGTACCGGACGAATGTAGATGCAAGAGCAATGTCGGAGCTTTTGATGGAATATCAGATTCCATTTACAATGAAAGAACATCTGAATAATATTTATGAACACTTTATTGCACAGGATATCATAAGTTACTTCCGTTTGTCGCAGGGGGAATATAACAGAAAATATTTTCTTCAGATTGCAAACCGTCCGAATCGTTTCTTTTCGAGAGAAAGTATGAAAGGGAGGATGGTCACATATGAATCACTCCGTAGATATTACAAAGATAAAAACTGGATGGTGGACCGGGTGGATCAGTTAGAGTGGGATATGAAGATGATTAAAGATAAAACACCGTATGCGGCGATCCAGTATATCCGGAAGCGTATGGGATATGATGAGTTTCTGAAGGAATATGCGGCTTACAGGAAGATAGCACCGGAGGATTTGTTTGCGGTTCTGGAAGAAATCTGGCAGAATTCTAAAGGATATGGAACTATTCAGGACTGGTTTGTTCATGTGGAACGATATGGAGAGATTTTGAAAGAACAGAATCAGAAAAACAGGGATGTAAAAGGTGTAAATCTGATGACAATGCATGCGGCCAAGGGACTGGAGTTCGATACAGTATTTGTGATTGAAGCCAATGAGGGCAGCAGTCCGTACAAAAAAGCGGTGACAGATGATGAGGTCGAAGAGGAAAGACGCCTTTTTTATGTGGCGATGACCAGAGCGAAGAGGAAACTGATCATTAGTTATGTGAAAGAAAAAAACGGGAAAGATATGACTCCTTCCCGTTTTGTGTCGGAATTACTCCTCGATGTCTGATTCGTCAAATTCCTGAGATTCCATCCACTCATCAAAAGCATCTGCAGCAATTTCATATTCTTCATCGTCTTCAATGTTGCCGAGGTCTGGTTCTCCGTCCTCGGTTTCGTTGTATTGATAGAGATATACATCGCCGGCTTCATTTGGCTCAAGATTCTCATCCAGAGGAAGCAGGGCAATGTATTCATTGCCGGCAGCTTCATATACTGTGAGGATCGCGCATTCGATGACCTCATCGTTGTCAAGTGTAAGCTCTACGGTTGTGTAGCTTTCTTCTGTTTCCTTTGTGTCGCTCATATCATAGTCTCCTTTACTAACATTAAAACTTATCTTAACTTTAACAAAGAAACGGATAAAAAGCAAGATGATAGTAGTCAAACGGATAAAAATGTTGTAGAATGTAGCTGTATGTAACGCAATAATAAGGAGGAATAACAACATGATGAAGAAGAGAATGTTAGGAGTAATCGCAGTATTACTCGTATGCATTTTCGCATTATCTGCATGTAAGAAAGAGGCAGGAAAACCGGTGGATAATGCAGTCAGTGAGGATACAACAGATGATTCGGAGGATGCAGATCAGACAGAAGATGCAGGAAAGTATAAGTTCGGCTTTTCTGTGATTGACATGCAGAATCCGTACTTTATAACACTGGAAACGGCGGCACAGCAGGTTGTGGAAAAAGAAGAATGCACGATGGTGGTGAAAGATCCGGCATCTGATGCTGATACACAGGCTGAGCAGATTCAGGAGATGATCGATGAGGGGATCAATGCGATTTTCCTATGCCCGGTAGACTGGGAAAAAATCACACCATCCCTGCAGGCACTTCAGGAAGCAGGGGTGAAGATCATCAATATTGATTCACAGGTAAAAGATACAGACTATATTGATGCGTACATCGGATCTAACAATACAGAGGCGGGAAAGCTCTGTGGTAATGATCTGATTGAAAAGTATCCGGATGGCGGCACGGTTGCGATTCTGGAAGCAACAACACAGAACGCAGTGAATGACCGCATTACGGGATTTGAGCAGGCAATTGCCAAGGCAGAAAAGGGATTTGAAGTTGTGGCGCGCGAAGACACAAATGGAACCTTTGACAGTGCACTGGAGGCGGCGAAAAAGATTCTCGAGGAACAGCCGGATGTGACTGCAATCATGTGTGGAAATGATCAGATGGCGGTTGCTGTCAAGACAGCGCTGAACCTCGCAAATAATGACCAGACGGTTGTATATAGTGTAGACGGTTCGCCTGACATTAAAAAAGAATTAGAAAAATCGGACAGCCAGATCGCAGGGACGGTAGCACAGTCTCCAATCAATATCGGAAAGAAGGCAGTAGATATTGCGCTGAATGTTCTGGATGGAAAAGATTTTGAAGCAGAGACATCGGTAGATGTATTTATGATCAATAAAGAAAATGTTGAAATGTATGGCGCAGACGGATGGCAATAAGCGCAGACAGGCAACGGGAAGGACATAACAGAGATGAGAGAGGTTCAGGGATATCCATTACCACTGGGGGTGCAGGTCGGTAAAAGCAGGATTAATTTTTCCATTGCAGTTCCGGCAGACAAGAATTGCCGGCTGTTATTATACCGTATCGGGAGAAAGAAGCCGTGCCGGCAATTTGAAATGAAACCGGCAGTTGGTGAGGTGCGCTGTATGGCACTTGAGGATATCGAACCGTCAGCGTATGAATATAACTATCTGATAGAGGATGAGGTCGTGACAGATCCTTATGTGAAAGCACTTGCAGGAAAAGAACGATGGGGCGTGGAGAAAAATCTGTCGGAACATGAGATCAGAGGACGTTTCCCGGCAGACGATTATGACTGGGAAGGGGATCGTACATTGCAGATTCCCTATCACCAGGTGATTGCGTACAGTCTCCATGTCCGTGGATTTACCAGACATGCATCGTCAAAAGTAAAGGCAAAAGGGACTTTTCAGGGAGTGATCGAAAAACTGGGATATCTGAAAGATCTCGGAATCAATCAGATCCACTGTATGCCTGTATATGAATTTGAAGAGTGCCAGACGTACAGAAATTACTGGGGATATGGCAAGGGCAGTTATTTTGCACCTAAAAGTGCATACTCGGCAGATGGAGACGGAGTCAAGGGGCTGAAAGACATGGTGAAAGCGTGCCATCGGGCCGGAATAGAAGTTGTGTTGGAAATGCCATTCTGCACAGGTGCGGATAAGATGATGATGCTGGAATGTCTGCGGTACTATGTAATGGAATATCATATAGATGGGTTTATACTGAACCCGCTTGTGACTCCGATGGAGAGCGTACATGCAGATCCGTTTTTGAAGAATACCAAGATCATGGAGCATGAACTGGGATTTCAGACAGTTATGCGCAGATTCTTAAAAGGTGATGAAGGTATGGTCCATGATGTGATCTACTGGCTGAAACATCATTCGAAAGAGCAGGGGATCTTTAACTATATTACAGATCAGAATGGATTTACATTGAATGATCTTGTGTCTTATGATGCAAAGCACAACGAAGAGAATGGGGAACATAATCAGGATGGACCGGACTATAATTACAGCTGGAACTGTGGAGCAGAGGGACCGAGCCGTAAAAGGGCGGTAGTAGAATTGCGAAATCATCAGATTTATAATGCATTTTTCCTGCTGTTTCTGTCACAGGGGACTCCGTGTATGCTTGCGGGAGATGAGTTCGGAAATTCTCAGAAAGGCAATAATAATGTATACTGTCAGGATAATCCGATTGGATGGACAGACTGGCGGGGGCTGGAAAAGAAGAAAGAACTGCATGATTTTGTAAAAAAACTGATCGCATTCCGTAAATCACATCCGATTCTCACACCAGAGAGAGAGCTGCAGGGGATAGATCTCAGCTGTTGCGGCGTGCCGGATGTATCTTATCATGGGGAAGAAGCATGGCAGGTACCGGGAGAAGTGTCGAGCAGACAATTGGGTGTATATTACAGCGGAGCTCAGACCAAAAGTACGGATTGCTATGTTGCATATAATATGCACTGGCTGGAACATGTATTTGCGCTTCCTGCCCTGCCAAAAGGATATGGCTGGTATGTGATGGCGACAACGGAGCAGGGAATATTGGATACGCCGGTGCTTTTGGAAGATCAGAGAAAAGTAGAATTAAAAGAGCGGTCGGTTACGGTACTTACTGCAGACCGGATTGTGGAGGTTGAGACGAAGAAAAATGAAAGCATTACAACACTTACAGACGATCAATCATCATAAATATCTTGTTATGAAGGAGTGCTTTGAGGTGGGACTTTACAGACAGGGACTGCTTCATGACATGTCCAAATATTCACCGACAGAATTTCTGGTGGGGTGCAGGTATTATCAGGGAAACAGAAGTCCGAACAATGCTGAACGGGAAGCAACAGGCTATTCTAAGGCATGGCTGCATCATAAAGGACGCAACAAGCACCATTATGAATACTGGATAGATTACAGTGTGGATCCGGGGGAAGGGACCATAGGACTTAAGATGCCGCTTCGATAGGTTGTGGAGATGTTCATGGATCGCATTGCGGCTTCCAAGACATATCAGGGTGATGCATACAGGGACTGGCATCCGTTGGAGTATTATGAGAAGGGTGCCGGAAGACTCGGGAAAATGATTCATCCGGATACCGCAGAGCTTCTGCACCGATTACTGAAAATGCTGGCGGAAGAAGGCGAGGAAAAGACTTTCCGGTATATCAAGAAAGTCCTGCTGAAACAGAAGAAATATTAACAGTTTCTGCAATAG
>JBNMJT010000104.1:0-8147 GCA_050873945.1 Dorea sp. | reverse complement strand
GGGAAAGACCATCTGACGGCGCTCTCTTGTTACGATTACAATACACGTCTGAAGGATTTGATCAAATCAGGATTTGATCACCCGGACTAGCAGGAATAAAAAGAACAGCAGGAATGCAGCTCCGATCGCACCGATAATATAATAAGGCATTGTTGTATGGGAGGCAGAGTAACTCTGGGCTGCTTCCATATTCTTCTGACCTGTAACGGCAGCATCATTTGACTGCTGTTCGATATCCTCAAGAATTGCAGTTCCCACAGGAGCTCCGCCAAAGTAATACTGGCGCGTAATCTGACCGTCGGAAGAAGTATCTTCTGTTGTCAGGTTATCTTCTGTTGCACCGTTAGGCGCGATGATGGTACCTCCGGAAAGACGGTTAAAATCATTGTCTGCGATTGTTAACGGAGAGAAATTGTCAAATCCATAGTTGAGGAGTGCGATTGCTTCATCATCAGTGACACCGGATGCACCGTTTAGAACAACGCAGACAAGTTTCATATTATTCTTGGCTGCTTCACATACCAGCGTGCTTCCTGAAGCTTCGGTATAGCCTTCCTTTCCACCGATACATGGTTCATAATAACCGTCGCTGGCATTATTGATCATGGTAAAACTATTTGTGAGTACACGTTCACCGCCGGAGACATTAGTCGCCGGAAGTGTGTAGGAAGTAGTTGCGGCTATGGTCTTAAAGGTCTCATTTGCCATGGCAGCTTCCATGATCAGAGCCATGTCATGTGCGGTTGTATGCTGATTCTCATCCGGAAGACCGGTAGGATTGGTAAAGACTGTATTAGTGCACCCAAGTTCCTGGGCACGGGTGTTCATTGTCTGTACGAAGGCATCTACAGAACCTCCGATATGCTCTGCAACCTGCAACGCGATATCGTTTGCAGATGCAACCATAATTGCGTACAAACACTGCTCCATAGTAAAGACTTCATCCAACTGTGAGGAAATATTAGCCCCTCCGTCAGTAACGCCGGATACACCGGTCGCAGTCATAGTTACCTGATCGTCGAGACTGCTGTTTTCAAGAGCAACCAGGCAGGTCATAACTTTAACTGCGCTGGCAGGATAAAGAGCCTGATCTGCGTTCTTGGAATAAAGAACCGTATTGGTTGATGTTTCCATTACAATGGCAGCGGTGGATGAAATATCAGAAGCCTGTGGCCACCCATCAATACCGTTTGTTGTGACAACAGACGGATTGGCAGTCTGTACCTGCGCGGCAGCATCTGTGGCTTCGGCAGTTTCTTCAGCAGCGAAAACCGGAAGCTGGGAACACACAGTAATCGTACTGAGTCCCAGAGCCAGAAGCGCTGCGGTAATTCTTTTTTTCTTCATGGTATAGTAAAACTCCTGTTTTTTTAAAGTGAGATTATCATATATAGGTAATACTATCGTTGTTGTTCACTGGTAATATCCCGCGAGGTGTTTTTTGTGAGCGTAGGTCACAGAAAACCCGAGACATACCGCGCGACTTTATGCAATCAGCATAAAGTCTGTGCATCGCAAAGCGTGTTACTGGGCACGCAGTGAACAGTAACAGTATAACACATTTTTCGCCTTTCTTGCAAAAAATATAATACAATGTTAAAATAAAAAAATCATAACAAAAATCGAGGTTACTATATGAGCAGAAAACAATCAGCAGGAGGAAAGATTCAGTGGTCGAAAATGCTGAAAAAACTTTCTCCGTACACGATCCAGAAGGGTTTCCGTTATCTGAAACATTATGGCCCGAAGGAGTTCTGGATCAGGCTGCATGAACGCTTTGAGCTGGAAGAAGTACCGTATGGTCCATGGTATGAAGCATATATTCCAGACGAGGAAACACTGGAGGCACAAAAGAAACACAAATTTGATTGTGAACCGTTGATCAGTATCACAGTCCCGGCATATCAGACTCCAGTGGAATTTCTCAGACAGATGATAGAATCACTGATCAGCCAGACCTACACGGAATGGGAACTGTGTATTGCAAATGCAAGTCCGGACAGTGAAGAAATGCAGAGGATACTGGCGGATTATTCGGCAAAAGATTCCAGGGTGAGATTTTGTAACTTAAAGGAGAACCTGGGTATTGCAGAGAATACAAATCGTGCATTTTCTATGGCAAGAGGTGAATTCATAGGACTTCTTGATCATGATGATCTGCTGGCACCGAATGCATTATATGAGATTGTGAATGCGTTGCAGGATCATCCACAGGCAGATGCACTTTATACAGATGAGGATAAAGTCACGACAGAACTGGACGAACATTTTCAGCCACATCTGAAACCAGATTTCAACCTGGATCTGCTGCGCTCCAATAACTATATCTGTCATTTTTTTGTAGTGCGCAGAAGTGTAGTTGAGAAAGCGGGAGGCTTCCGGAAAGAGTTTGACGGGGCACAGGATTATGATTTTATTTTCCGTTGTACAGAAAATGCCAGAGAAGTAGTACATGTTCCGGAGATTCTGTACCATTGGAGAACGCATAAAGCATCTACGGCAGATAATCCAGCCAGCAAGATGTATGCTTTTGAAGCGGGAAAGAGAGCAATAGAGGCTCACCTTGAAAGAACCGGTACGAAAGGCATAGTGAGCCATACACAGGATCTGGGATTTTACCGGGTGAAATATCCGATACAGGGAGAACCACTGGTTTCGGTAATCATTCCAAATAAAGATGAGAAAGAGACTCTTCAGACTTGTCTGGAATCATTAAAGAAGAATACATCCTATCGGAACTTTGAGATTATAATTATAGAGAATAACAGTACGACAGAAGAGATTTTCAGATACTATAAAGAACTTTCCAAAGATCCGCAGATACATCTTTTACGTTGGGGGAAGGAATTTAATTATTCTGCTATCAATAACTTTGGTGCTGCACACGCCAGAGGAGAATATCTGCTTTTCCTGAATAATGATGTGAAGTCTATTGATCCGGACTGGATGGAAGAGATGCTTGGCGTATGCCAGCGTCCGGAAGTCGGAGGCGTCGGCGCAAAGCTTATTTATCCTGACAATACGATCCAGCATGCAGGATGTGTGATCGGAATGGGCGGCATCGCAGGACATATGTTTGTGGATATGCCGGCAGATCGCACAGGATATCTTCACAAGGCATCTTTACTTCAGGATATGAGCGCGGTTACAGCAGCATGCCTGATGATGAAGAAAGAAGTTTTTGAACAGGCAGGTGGATTTACAGAAGAGCTGGCGGTAGCATTTAATGACGTAGATTTGTGTCTGAAAGTAAGAAAAAATGACTACCTGATCGTATATGATCCGTATGCGAAACTTTATCATATGGAATCCAAGACAAGAGGGGCTGAGGACAGTAAGGAGAAAGTACGACGCTTCCAGACGGAGATCGAATATATGAGATGCCGCTGGATAGATATTCTCAAAAACGGAGACCCTTATTACAATAAAAATCTGTCTCTTACGAAATGGAATTATTCGCTCAGGCCGATTCCGGGAATGGAGACTGCCGGAGCAAAAAAAGGACAGAAGAAAGAGAATACGGGGAGGAAATCATGCAGGAAGTATCAGTGATTATTCCGAACTTTAACGGGATGGCTTATCTGGATGGCGTACTTGCAGGACTGGAATGCCAGACTGTGAATAATTTTGAAGTGATTTTGGTAGATAATGGTTCGAGTGATGGAAGCTGTGCATTTGTTGCAGCCAGATATCCATGGGTTCATCTGATTGAACTGCCGGAGAATTTCGGATTCTGCAAAGCAGTTAATGAAGGAATCAAAGCCTCCCGGTCACCCTATGTATTACTTCTGAATAATGATATCGAAGTGACAGAGAATTTTATAGAGGAGATGACTTCAGCAATCAGAAGACATCCAAAAGCATTCTCCTGTGCAGCAAGAATGATTCAGTTTCATGACAGAGACAAGCTGGATGATGCAGGAAACTATTACTGCGCACTTGGCTGGGCATATGCAAGAGGTAAGGGGAAAGATATCCACACTTATGAAAAAGAAGAGAAAATCTTTGCTTCCTGTGCAGGTGCTGCTATTTACAGAAAGAAGATTTTTGATAAAATCGGATATTTTGATGAGGAACACTTTGCATATCTGGAGGATATGGATGTAGGATACAGGGCAAGAATCCATGGATATGAGAACTGGTATGCGCCGGATGCGATGGTGTACCATGTAGGAAGCGGAACAAGCGGATCCAGGTACAATCAGTTCAAAATCCGATATTCGTCCAGAAATAATATTTATCTGATCTACAAGAATATGCCGGTTTTGCAGATTATTATAAATCTGCCGTTTCTTGTAGCAGGATTTGGAATTAAAATTCTGTTTTTTGCATTAAAGGGATTTGGACGTGAATATATTGCAGGGATTAAGAATGGATTTCAGATCAGCAGAAAAAATCAAAAAGTATCTTTTAAACTCCGGAATTTGCCAAACTATTTAAAGATACAGCTCGAATTGTGGGTGAATATCTTCCGGCGCTTTCGCGGATGATAAGAAAAAGCAGTAAAATATAACAAATTGTTTCATAGAAATTTTATAAAATTCGGGAGAAGATTTTATTGCTTTTGTAAATCAACTATTATAATATAGAAGCGATAATAACTGTGATAAGGCTATCAGAGCTCCAATAGTTATGAATCGATAAAAATGAGGTGACAAAAGATTGTTAAAAGACAATGAAAAGAATTTCAGTCGTCTCCATATGCTTGTTGATGCGATCGTACTGGTGCTGTCTTATTTTCTTGCGTGGCTGATCCGTTTTGTGGGCCCTATGGCTGCAACAGCAGTCCGGACAAGAAGTTTTAAGCAGTACATGTTGATGCTGGTTTTTATTATACCTGTATATTTGTTGCTGTATCAGGCATTTACATTGTACACTCCTATGCGGATGCAGGGGCGCCGACTTGTACTGGCCAATATTATAAAGGCCAATTCACTCGGGCTCCTTATTCTCATGTTTACATTTTATATGATTGATGAAAGTGATTATTCACGTTCCACATATATTATGTTCTATGTGATTAATATCATACTCCAATGGTGTGCACGAATGCTGATATTTACTCTTCTTCGTGATATGCGCGAGAAGGGACTTAATCAGAAACAGATGATATGTGTAGGATACAGCCGCGCAGCAGAAGAATACATTGACCGTGTTCTTGCGAATCCCCAGTGGGGATATGTGATACGTGGAATACTTGATGACAATATACCGGCAGGCACAGAATACAAGGGCATTAAGGTCCTTGGAAGAATCGCCAATTTAAATGTGATACTTCCGGAAAATCGTCTGGATGAGATCGCGATCACTCTGGGATTAAGTGAGTATTACCGCCTGGAAGAGATCGTGGCACTGTGTGAAAAGTCAGGAGTACACACGAAGTTTATTCCGGACTATAATAAAATCATTCCAACGAAACCATATACAGAGGATATCCTTGGACTTCCGGTCATCAATATCCGTTATGTGCCGTTAAATAATACCTTTAACGCGCTGGTTAAGCGGGCTATGGATATTGTTGGTTCAATCGTAGGAATTATTGTAACTTCGCCACTGATGCTTCTGATGTGTCTGATCATTAAACTGACTTCACCAGGACCATTGATCTATAAACAGGAGAGAGTCGGACTTCACAATCAGACTTTCTGGATGTATAAATTCCGTTCTATGGAAGTACAGCCAGAATCGGAAGAGAAGAAAGCATGGACGGTAAAAAATGATCCAAGAGTAACACCGATTGGAAAGTTTATGCGTCACACAAGTATTGATGAGCTTCCACAGCTTTTTAATATATTAAAAGGTAATATGAGCCTTGTGGGACCACGTCCGGAGAGACCATTTTTTGTAGAAAAATTCAGAGAAGAAATTCCAAGATATATGGTGAAACATCAGGTTCGCCCGGGGCTTACCGGATGGGCACAGGTAAATGGTTACCGTGGAGATACTTCCATAAGAAAAAGAATAGAATGTGATCTTTATTACATTGAAAACTGGAGCATAGGATTTGACATCAAGATTATATTCCTTACATTTTTCAAGGGATTTATAAACAAGAATGCATATTAAGATAAGGGGAAAGAGTATGGCTAGACCAGGAAAAAAGAGAAAAGTACTGTTTGTGCTTGAGATTATTGTACTGTTGCTGTTTATTGGCGGATTGTACGTATATGGACAGATTTCATCCAGACTGGATAAGATTGAACAGCCGGAACTCGATCAGGAAAAAGTGATCGTAAACCAGGAAGCACCGAAGATGACAGGATACAAGACATATGTACTGTTTGGTATTGACACCAGAGGGGAAGGTTCCCAGTATTCTGCACAGAACAGTGATACAATGATTATTGTAAGTGTAAACAATGATACAAAAGAAGTACGAATGGTATCTGTATACAGAGATACACTTCTGAATGTCGGAGATGACACCTATACAAAGGCAAATGCAGCTTACGCATATGGCGGACCGGAGCAGGCAATTTCCATGTTAAATACAAATCTGGACCTGGATATTTCCGATTATGCTACAGCAGACTTCTCAGCACTTGTAGAGGTGGTAGATGACCTTGGGGGTCTTGACATTCCGTTATCATATGCCGAAATCGAGCATATGAATAACTATTGTGTAGAGACTTCTAAATTGACAGGAAAAGATTACACTCCGATTGAGAAACCGGAACCGAAGCCAGAAGATCAGGAAGCTACAGTCGGAACTTATCATCTGAATGGTGTACAGGTAACTTCTTACTGCCGTATCCGTTATACAGCAAGTCTGGATATGGGACGTACAGAACGTCAGAGACGTGTACTTGGAATGCTCTTTGATAAAGCAAAGATTGCAGGTCTTTCTTCCATTTTTAAGATTATGGATGATGTGTTCCCGATGGTAACCACTTCTCTTTCAAAGCAGGATATTCTGGGACTGATTCCTACTTTGGTAGGATACAAGTTTACTGACAGTACAGGCTTCCCGCAGAAGTATAAATTCTCCAATATTAAGGGAAGTATCATCGTTCCTACAGATCTTGAGAACAATGTAGTTGAACTTCATAAGTTCCTGTATAACGATCAGGATTATACTCCATCATCAGAGGTAGTTGCGCGCAGCAATAAGATTCTGGAGATTGTTGGCGGAGAGAGTAAACTGGATGATGCTTCAACGGCTACATCTCAGCAGACAGATACTGCTAATACGACAACCGATACATTTGTATGGTCTGGTAATGACAGTTCCGGAAGCACCGATTATGACTACGATTATGATGATAGTTACGATAATGGTGGCAGTTACGATAATGGTGGCAGCTATGACGATAACACCGGCGGCGGAGATTATGATAATGGCGGAGGCTATGACGATAACACTGGCGGCGGAGATTATGATAATGGTGGAGGCTATGATGATAATACCGGCGGTGATGATGGCGGCGGAGATTATTCCGGCGGAGACGAAACTGGCGGAGATACCGGATTTGACGACGGTGGAGATGCAGATTCAGGAGCAAGTTCAGAAGAGTAACAGAGAAACTAAATAGGATCGCAAAAGAGGACCATCCATCGATGAGGGATGGTCCTCTTTTTCAGACAAGGAGCAGCAATGACAGATAATATCGGCAAATATGACGAAGATAAGAACATAGATAAGAATGGGACAGAGGACCGGAAAGATAATATAGCAGATAATTTTGAGAAATATATGGTGGACGATGATAAAAAGACGGTGGACGTTATCATTCCGACATATCGTCCGGCAAAAGAATTCGGAGAACTGCTTCACAGACTGGAGAAGCAGGAGTATCGTCCGAATAAAATTCTGGTTATGAATACAGGAAAAGAATATTGGAACACTGAATGGGAGAAATATCCGCTTCTTGAAGTCTATCATCTGGAGCAGAAGGATTTTGACCATGGTGGAACCAGAAAAAGAGCGGCAGAGCTTTCAACTGCAGATATCATGATTTTTATGACACAGGATGCCCTTCCGGCAGACCGGAAAGTGATTGGTAATCTGGTTCGTGCCATTTGTGAAAATCCGGATACGGGTGCTGCTTATGCAAGACAATTGCCAAAAGCAGACTGCCGTTTTCTGGAACGCTATACCCGCTCATTTAATTATCCTGATCAGTCTTCTGTTAAGTCGTTATCTGATG
>JBNMJT010000103.1:0-8263 GCA_050873945.1 Dorea sp. | reverse complement strand
TTTCAGGACAATATCTTCACCGTCTGCACCATGGCATCTGCGCTTTCCGCCCTGCTCACCGTCTTTTGCTGTAAATTTTCTCTTATGTCTGTAGTCCTGAAGCGTATTCAGTCCTTCATCGACTTCAAATATAACGTCACCGCCGCGTCCGCCGTCTCCGCCGTCCGGACCGCCATTCGCCACGTACTTCTCACGACGGAAACTCACATGACCGTCTCCGCCTTTTCCTGCTCTAATAAATATCCTTGCTCTATCTGCAAACATACTGTATTCCTTTCATCTATATAAATAAACGGAAGTTAAAAAAAGCGCGCTGCATCATAACCGAAAGAAGTTAATCATTGCAACGCACTTTTTCAACTCATAATTAAGCTACTGGATAGATAGAAACCTGTTTCTTATCTTTTCCTTTTCTTTCAAATCTTACAACGCCATCAACGAGTGCGAATAATGTATCGTCACCGCCGCGTCCTACATTGATTCCTGGGTGAATCTTTGTTCCGCGCTGTCTGTAAAGAATGTTACCAGCTTTTACAAACTGTCCGTCAGCTCTTTTAGCACCAAGTCTCTTAGACTCAGAATCTCTACCGTTCTTTGTAGAACCTACACCTTTTTTATGAGCGAAAAACTGAAGGTTTAATTTCATCATGGTTGTTACACCTCCTCGAATGTTAAATCAATATATTCTGCATAGTTGTCATCATCTACCATCTGTTCCAGACCAAGGATCATTGTGTTCAGCAAAAGCTGTGCATCTTTTGAAGGATGATTCAGATGATAGGAAATCATTCCCGTCTCATCTTCCGAAATCAGACTTGCGTCATCTTCCGTAAATTCTTCAATTGCATTCATCGTGTTGATCACCAGGATAGAAGCAGCAGCACATACAATATCCTGTCCCGGATCTGCATATTCGGCATGTCCTTCCGTCTGAAAACCTACACATTCTTTGTACTTGTTCTGAAAGATCGTTACATGAATCATGGATGCTCTCCAATATTAAGCGTTGATTTTTTCAATCTTAACTGCAGTATACTGCTGTCTGTGACCGTTTTTCTTGTGGTATCCAGATTTTCTCTTGTACTTGTAAACGATAACTTTTCTAGCTTTACCGTTCTCAACTACAGAAGCTTCAACTGTTGCACCTTCAACTGTTGGGTTACCAACTTTTAATCCGTTGTCACTTACTGCAAGAACCTGGTCAAATGTAAAAGTTTCTCCAGCTTCTACACCAAGTTTCTCTACTTTAATGATATCGCCTTCGGCTACTTTGTACTGTTTACCACCTGTTGCTATAATTGCGTACATATGGCACCTCCTATTATCATTACTCGCCAGTTACGGTGTCTGACTGATGATTTCAGCAGAACTTCAACCTCACTGTGCGGCATACTAGAAGATAATAGCATACGTTTTTCGAAAATGCAAGTGTTATCCGAAATATTTTTTGGTTTTTCAGCAATTTTTTTATCACTCATTTTCCGTATCCTGATTTCTTATCTTCTTTATTATATTTCAAGCAGTCTCTTTGCATTTTCCGAAAAGACCGCAGCCTTCTCTTCCTCTGTCAAAGGCATCTGCTCTAACAACGTAACAAAATTCTTCTGATCTGCCCACGGAGAATCCGTCCCAAACAGAATCCTGTCTGCGCCATGCATGCGTACAATCCGCAGGAACTGTTCCTGCGGCATAGTATCCAGTATGACTCCCGTATCAAAATATACCTTCTGTCCCACCAGATAACGCTCTACATCATCCCACATCTCATTACCGCCCATGTGGGCAAGCACCAGTTTTTCCGGTCTCACATCATCCAGAACCTTTCTTGCCATCTCCGGCGTACAATGTACATCTTCCGGACATTTCGGATCAACTCCCGCATGTACCACCGTGATCAGTCCCAGTTCCGATGCGGTATCAATAATACGTTCATAGCGGATATCGTCAAAATACATATCCTGATAATCCGGATGTAACTTGATCCCTTTCAGTCCCAGAGATTTTATCTCTTTTAATATTTCTTTATAATTCTCACATTCCGGATGGATTCCTCCAAAAGAAATGACCAGTCCTTCCGTATACGCGGATGCAAAACGGTTGATCGATGTCACCTGTGATACCTTCGTCACAGCCGGAAGGGCAATGGAAATGTCAACCGCGCCTTCTTTCATCGAATTGCAAAGCCCTGCATATGTCCCATCTGCAAACGGACTTGCTCCAAAAATACCAGAAAGATAGTCGAGCGTACGCCCGGCTATCTTGTCTGGAAACATGTGTGTATGAAAATCAATGATCATCTTGTTCTCCACATTCTTTTAATCTGTCATAACAGTAACCAATAATATCTCTTCTGGTGATAATACCGATGAAATGTTCCTGATCATCGATCACCGGAACAAAATTCTGCTCCATTGCGCGCCCGATCAGATCTTCCATATTCGATTCTGCTGTCACGCACTGATAATCCACACGTCTTTTAATCTTCATAATGCTGATGGATTCTGCTTCTTTAATATTAAAAAGATCCAGTTCCTTCAACGACCACAAGAGATCTCCCTCTGTAATAGAGCCGACATATTTCCCCTCTTTATTCAATATCGGCACACAGGAATACTTGTGATACTCCATAATCTCCAAAGCCTGACGTAATGTGTGGTAATCATAGATGTAAGCGAGATCGCTTTTCGGCTTCAGAAAAAACATAATATTCATAGCTAACGAAAGCCTCCCCAATTGCTTATGTAGTTGATTAAATCATTGTATTTACAAAAATGTCATAAATCGCATTGATCGCAGCATCAAAGTCATGACTTCTGACACCGATGATGATATTCAGCTCACTGGATCCCTGATCGATCATCTTAACATTGACATTCGCATGTGCGAGTGCAGCAAAGATACGTCCGGAAGTTCCTCTGGTCGCACGCATACCTCTTCCTACGACGGCGATCAGTGCCAGATCTGATTCCAGTTCCAGGAAGTCCGGCTCTACGGCTCTGTGGATTCCTGCGATGACATCCTGTTCTTTTTCTTCGAATTCATCTCTGTGAACGAAGATTGTCATTGTATCAATTCCTGACGGCATATGTTCGATAGAAATATGATTATTTTCAAATACCTCTAATACCTTACGGCAGAATCCGACTTCGGAGTTCATCATTGCTTTTTCAATTGTGATAGAAGCAAAATCCTTCTTACCTGCAATACCGGTGATCGTAAACCGAGGTTTTCTGCATGTATCTTCTACGATCAGAGTTCCCTTGTCTTCTGGTGCATTGGTGTTACGGATGTTGATCGGGATACCTTCTTTACGTACCGGGAAGATCGCATCCTCATGAAGTACGGTTGCACCCATGTAAGATAACTCTCTTAATTCTCTGTATGTGATCACATCGATCGGCTTTGGATTCTTGATGATTCTTGGATCTGCAATCAGGAAACCGGATACATCTGTCCAGTTCTCATACATATCTGCATGTACCGCTTTTGCAACGATCGAACCTGTGATATCCGATCCGCCACGGGAAAATGTCTGGATACTTCCGTCCGGCTTTGCTCCGTAGAATCCCGGAATGACTGCACGTTCCGTATTCTCCAGTCTTGCAGACAGGATCTCATGTGTCTTGTCACCATCGAAATTACCATTCTCATCAAATACGATCACTTCTGCTGCATCGATAAATTCATATCCAAGATATGCAGCCATAATGATACCATTCAGATATTCTCCACGGGAAGCCGCATAATCTCTTCCGATTTTCTTGCTGAAGTTTGTACGGATTGTCTTAAACTCCTCATCCAGACTCAGATCCAGATTCAATCCCCTGATAATGCTGTTATATCTTTCTTTGATTGCATCTAACTGTTCTTCAAAATCTTTTTCTGCATCTTCACCGAGGATTGCCTGTCCATAACAGCTGTATAACATATCCGTTACTTTTGTATCATCCGGCGTACGTTTACCAGGTGCAGACGGAATGACATATCTTCTGGATTCCTCTTTTCTGATAATGTTACCTACTTTTTTAAACTGCTCGGCACTTGCAAGCGAACTACCACCAAATTTTACAACTTTTTTCACTTTTCGTATTCCTCCAACCAAGTATTTTCTGAAATGTATTCATATTCTTCCGCTATAAAAACGTAACTGTATTTATCTTACATCATTTTCGTGCGCACTTCAATGCAATAATGTGTTAATATGCACGCGAATAGCGGATGATTTTTAGAACTACTGCATAAATATACATACTTTTCAGGTATACGCAGATGCTCTGCACACCATCACACATCCGGTTATGGACGGATCACATCTGCAAATTCTGCTTTTGCAACCTTTTGAAGATCTAACGGTGCAAGTCTGATCTGCATTCCAAGCTTTCCGCCGCTGACATGCATATATTCCAGCTCTTTTGCATCTTCCTGGATTACGGTAGGGAACTGCTTCTTCATGCCGATCGCCGTACAGCCGCCGCGCACATATCCGGTTACTTTGGTCAGATCTTTTAAATGCAGCATCTCCAGCGATTTTTCACCGACAACCTTTGCTGCCTTCTTAAAATCAATCTCTGCTTCGATCGGAATTACGAACACATAGTGGTTTCCCGTCTTTCCTGTTGTTACCAGTGTCTTATAGACCAGTTTATGGTCGTATCCAAGTTTGTCTGCGGTCTGGATACCGTCTGTAAAATCATCGCATTCATATTCTTCATATGTATACGAAACTTTTGCACGGTCCAGCATACGCATGGCATTTGTCTTTACTTCCTTTTTGCTCATCGTTTTATCACTCCTGTCAGATTAATGGAAGTCCGTTATATCTGTATCATTTTAGTAATCACTGTAAATGATCTCCGGATTTATTTTATAAAATATCTTTTCCAAGACCTTCCAGTGTTATAAACTCAGTCTGTCCTTCTGCTGCCTCCGGATTCTTTGCATACACATCAATGCGGTGGATATGCACCGGTATTTCTTCCGGATCTTCTCCTGCGAATTTTAAGAACGCTTCTGCCACCAGGTCCGGCTTCAGATTCTGTTCGCTTCCTGTTGCAAGGTACAGATAGATGCCATCGTCTAATGCAGACATTTTGTAGATCATTGGTTTGATATCGACTTCTTTTTCACTTCGCTTTGTTTTCTTTAACACAACGATCTCCGGCTGTGCCATAAATGCATCCACCTTCTCTTTCCAGTTCTCAGGAAGTGTACGTATCTCTTCCGCATGCTGGAATGTCTCAGGAAATGTCACTTTATAATCTGCTGCAGCCACAATCGTCATACCGCTGGCTTTCTTATCCGATGAGATTTCGCGGAAGCTTATGACTTCTACGCCCTCCACCATCACTGCATTTAACTGGGCAACTGCCTTCTCGGAAGAAATCGGTTCCGTGATCTCGATATCAAAATATTCTCCGTCACTCGTCACACCGACTCCAAGCGGCTGTGCAAACGACATGATCATATGTGGACTGTATCCGGTTGTGAATGCGATCGGTATCTCCGCGCGCCGGATTGCTTTCTGGAAATAACGCATCACGTCCAGGTGTCCGATGAAACGCATGACTCCATATTTACGGAATTTAATTCTTACTTTCAACACAGACACCTCCTTTCCATTTTGCGACACCGCAGCCGGAACATTTCATACGGCAGTTCGGTGTTACTTCGGCATTCATTGCACGATTCCATTCTCTCTTCAGAAATTCTTTCGTTACACCGATATCAATAAAATCCCACGGGAACACTTCATCCAGCGGACGCTCCCTGTGATTATAAAATGCGATATCAATGCCTGTATTTTCAAACGCCTGCATCCATTTCTCATTATCAAACTGATCGCTCCAGGAGTCATACAGACATCCAAGACGATACGCTTCTTTAATTACTGCTGCCGTCTTTCTGTCCCCTCTTGCAAAGACACCCTCCAGCACAGTAACCTCTGCATCATGCCAGTTATATCTCAGGCTCTTTCTATTAAGCTGTTCATTAAATGCATGCTTTACGATCGCTGCTCTTGAAATATATTCTTCATTCGTATACATTCTTGCCCACTGGAACGGGGTGAATGGCTTTGGAATAAAGAACGACGTACTCGTTGTAATCTGACACTTTCCATTCCGCTGATCCTTCGGGATCTCATAATAACGTCTGGCGATTCTGTCAGCAAGTTCCGGAATGGCTCTCATATCTTCTTCCGTCTCTGTCGGAAGTCCAAGCATGAAATAAAGCTTTACCTTATTCCAGCCGCCATCGAACGCCTGTCCGGCACCTCCGAGGATATCATCCTCTGTAAGCCCTTTATTGATCACATTACGCATACGCTGTGATCCGGCCTCCGGCGCAAATGTCAGGCTGCTCTTTCTGATATCTTGTACCTGTCCCATCACATCCAGCGAAAATGCGTCAATACGAAGCGACGGAAGACTGATGTTGATTCCCTGCGACTTGAAGTTCTCGATCAGGAACATTACAAGCTCTCTTAAATGGCTGTAATCACTGGAACTTAAGGAACTCAAAGAAATCTCCTCATGTCCTGTATTCTTCAGCATCTTGTATGCATATTCTTTTAATACTTCCACATCCTTCTCACGGGTCGGACGATATAACATTCCCGCCTGGCAGAAACGGCATCCGCGGATACATCCTCTCTGAATCTCAAGCACAACACGGTCCTGTGTTGCCTTGATAAACGGAACGACCGGCTTTTCCGGATACGTTGCACTGCTCATATCCATGACTACCTGTTTCTTGATCTTCTCTTTTGCATGCGGATTATTCGGACGGAAGCTTTCAATCGTACCGTCTTCTTTATAAGTCACATCATAGAATGCCGGAACATAGATTCCTTCGATCTCTGCTGCCATCTCCAGAAATTCTTTTCTCGTTCCGCCACGCTTCTTATTCTCCTTATAAGCATCCAACAGCTCATCATAGACCGTCTCACCTTCTCCCATATAGAACAGGTCGAAGAACTCCGCCAAAGGCTCCGGATTATACGTACACGGACCGCCGCCGATCACGATCGGATCTTCGTCCGTTCTTTCCTCTGCTGCCAGTGGGATGCCGCTTAAATCCAGAACCTGCAGGATATTGGTATAACACATCTCATACTGCAGCGTGATTCCAAGAAAATCGAATTCCTTTACCGGATCCTGGGACTCCAGTGCAAATAACGGAATCTTTCTCTCTCTCATAATCTGATCGAGATCCGTCCACGGCGAATAAACACGCTCACACCACACATCTTCGCGCTTATTGAACATATCATAAAGGATCTGGATACCCAGATGTGACATTCCTATTTCGTAAACGTCCGGAAAGCACATGGCAAAACGGATGTCTACATCCGCCTTATTTTTCATAACTGAATTCACCTCATTCCCGATATAACGGGCAGGCTTTTCAATCTTCATTAATATATCATCAGTTAATGCTAATCTTCTCATTGTTACTCCTTGATTCATTGTTTATGATAATAAAATGTTTTTTATCTTACCATATCTGTTTATTTTAGCATGAATCAGTGAATGGGGCAAATATATCTTCTACATAAGTTCACATGGAATAGTAAAATGACCATATCAGTATATATACAATATACAAAAATGATCCGACATCTCATTTGAAACATCCGATCGTTTTTGTAATATTCTCATATTTTATTTTTCATTGTGCATTTCTTTGATGATATTTTCTATTTCTGAAATATCAATTTCTAATATTTCTGAAATTTGTTCTGCAGAGTAATTCTTTGCCAATTTTCTACTTATTTGCCTCTTAAGAAGTTCTTTTTCGCCTTCTAATTTCCCCTCAACAATTCCTTCCTGCTTTATAAGTATTTTTTCTTCCCATGACTGCATATATTTCACCTCTGTCTTTTCACTTGCTCTGATCTGACAAACTCGTCTATGCATTTCCTGAATACGTTTACTTTTACACGCCCCTGACACTTCATTCGTACTATGTTCCATATACTTCAAAAGCTCTATCAGCTCCGGTGACACCAGCTCGGGATGTTTGCCCCTGGTATACAGGAATATCCTTGTTGCTCCATCATCCAACTTCAGTTCCGGAACCTCTTCACACCTCATCTGAAACGTATAACGATATAATCCGTATCCAAATAAATCGAATGGTGTAATCAGCACAATCAAAACTTCATTCAATAATTTGAAATCAACAACTCCTGGTGGCAGCAGTTTACTGTCAATGATTCCCTGATACGACCGGCTTCTTTTTGGAAGATTATGTGTATTTTCTC
>JBNMJT010000102.1:0-8385 GCA_050873945.1 Dorea sp. | reverse complement strand
GTCCGGGATTTTGCACAGGTGAAATATGACGGCTATATCACAGAAGAAGTGGCCAATTATGCACTGGATCTTCTGGACGTGGATAAAGAAGGCCTGGATCAGACAGACAGAGGAATCCTTCTAACTATGATCGAGAAATTTGGCGGCGGTCCGGTGGGATTAGAGACACTGGCAGCGTCGATCGGCGAGGATTCGGGTACGATCGAAGATGTATACGAACCATATTTATTAAAGAACGGGTTCATTCAGAGAACCCCAAGAGGAAGAGTTGTGACGGATGCGGCATATGCGCATCTGGGAATTTGTAAGGAAAATGAATAAAACAGTTGGTTTTTCTTACAGATTAGTTTATAATAGTTATCAGAAATTATGAAAGTTCGAGGAGGCTTCTTATGGCATCATCAAAAAACTATACAGAAGTATTAATAGGAGGAAAAGTTTTTACTTTAAGTGGATTTGAAAGTGAGGACTATTTACAGAAGGTTTCTACATATCTGAACCATAAACTGGACGAGTGCAGCAACAGCGAGGGATACCGCAAGCAGAGCGCAGAGACCAGAAGTATTCTGCTGGCGCTGAACATTGCGGATGATTACTTTAAGGCAAAGAAGCAGGGCGGCACACTGGAAAGTGATATCGAAGCAAAAGATAAAGAGATGTATGACTTAAAGCATGAACTGATATCCGTTCAGATCAAGCTGGAGAATGCAGAGAAAGCGATGGACAAGCTGAAGGAAGAGAATAAGGAACTTCAGATGAAGATCGTACAGCTGGAAACAGAGATTAAGAATAATAAGTAAGAATTAGGCTGTCGTATGACAGCCTTTTTTACAAGTCGGAAAACAGAAGAAAAAAACGGAACAGATAACAGGAATATCAGAAAAAATAAAGAGTAAATAAAAAAAGACAGGATAAGAAACAATGAACAGAGTGGTAGAGATATTGGCCCCGGCAGGATCGATGGAATGCCTGAGGGCAGCGGTAGCCGCAGGTGCGGATGCAGTGTATCTGGGCGGCACCAGATTTGGAGCAAGAGCATATGCACAGAATCTTTCGGAGGAAGATATGGTGCAGGCAATAGAATATGTACACATTCACGGAAGAAAGATTTATATGACGGTGAATACACTTCTGAAAGACAGGGAGATGAAGGAGCTGTATGCCTATCTGCTTCCGTATTACAAAGCGGGGCTGGATGGAGTGATCGTACAGGATATCGGTGCTGTGAAGTTTATCGGAGAACATTTTCCGGAGATGCCGGTACATGCAAGTACGCAGATGACCATTACCAACACGCTCGGAGCAGAATTTTTAAAACAATACGGAATTACGAGAGTCGTTCCGGCAAGGGAACTTTCATTAAAGGAAATCCGCGATATGAAGAGACAGACGGGACTGGAGATGGAGTGTTTTGTACATGGGGCACTTTGCTATTGCTATTCGGGACAATGTCTGCTCAGCAGTATGATCGGCGGCCGGAGCGGCAACAGAGGACAGTGCGCACAGCCGTGCCGTCTGCCATATCAGGTAGATGGAAAGAAACCGGCGGATCTGATGAGTCTGAAGGATCTGTGTACGATCGACATTTTACCGGAACTGATCGATGCAGGGATTGATTCATTTAAGATCGAGGGAAGAATGAAACAGCCGGAATATGTCTATACGGTTGTGAAGCTGTATCGTAAATATGCAGATCAGTATCTGTGGCTTCAGAAAGAAGGAAAAGATAAATCGGCATACCGTGTATCAGAGGCAGACAAGCGAGAACTGCTTGCAGCTTATCAGAGGCGTGGTTACTGTGAGGGCTACTACCATCAGCATAACGGCAGAGACATGGTATCACTGAAACGGCCGAAGAACGGCAAAGACGGCAGCGCAGAAGCAAAACCATGGCAGGATATAAAAGTACAAGAAAAAATTAATGGTATTTTAACACTTTCTGTCGGAAACCGTGCTAAACTAACAGTATCGTGTGGTGATATTACCGCAGAATGTACCGGGCAGGAAGTACAGGCGGCGCAGAAGCAGCCGTTAGATCCGGCAAGAATAGAGAAGCAGATGCGGAAAACCGGTAATACAGAGTTTACATTTGACACTCTGAAGATTCAGACCGAAGGAAATGTGTTTCTCCCGATGCAGGCGCTGAACGAACTGCGAAGAGAAGGAATCGAAGAGCTGACGGAGAAGATACAGATGCAGTACCGGCGGGAAGAATCCGGTCAGGCCGGCTGTGGAACAAGAACAGAAGCAGCAGGATCAGGCAGCGGTGCGGCTTATGCAGAAGAAACTGCAGAGGCAGGCAGCGGTGCGGATTATGCAAAAGAAACAGCGGGCAAAAAGAACTGCTGTATCTCTGCAAGCGTGCAGACAAAAGCTCAGCTTGAGGCAGCGGCAGCCAGTGGGGTCCGGTGTGTATATCTGGATGAAGAGATAGAATTCGAACGGGAAGATGGGGTAGAGTATTTCCTCGCCATGCCATACATTTTCAGAGAGAATACGATCCGCAGATATGAAAAAATGTATGCAGAGATCGAGCAAAAATACGATGGAATCCTGATCCGTAACTGGGAGAGTTATGCGTGGCTTAAGCAGCATGCATATCCGAAAGAAATCCGCAGTGATTATAATCTTTATATTTTTAACCAGAAAGCAAAAGAAGAGTTGAAAAAACAGGGAATCGGACAGGGGACGGCACCGGTGGAATTGAATGACCGTGAACTGGCAAGACTTGGTATAGAAGAGCAGGCATTTATTGCATATGGATATCAGCCGGTGATGGTCAGTGCAGGATGCATCCAGAAGACCAGCGCTTCCTGTGACGGTAAAAGCGGCGTGCTTACGATCTCGGACCGTTATCAGAAGCAGTTTGCTGTCAGACGTTATTGCAGAGACTGCTATAATGTCATGTATAATTCGGCACCATTGTTCCTGGCGGACAAGGCAGAAGAGATCAAAAGCCTGAGACCGGCAGAGATCCGTCTGGATTTTACAATGGAGAAGAAAGAGCAGGTAAGAGAAATCTGTAAGATATATGCGGACGCATTTATGAAAGACCGCAGGATGGAACCTCAGATACAGGAGTATACAAGAGGGCATTTTAAAAGAGGAGTAAAGTAGGTGAAAAGTTGGTAAACATAATTGTACAGTTATCAAAATATCTGATGATTCTGCTGATCACAGTGTATACTTATCTGTGCTTCAGCATCTTCGGATATTATGATCCGGATAAAAAGAAACGATGTCTCAGAAAGCAGAATGTATTGATGTTCGTGATGCATCTGACGGCATTTCTTGTAATGTATCTGGAAAAAAAGGATACAAAGATTCTGGCATTGTATCTGATGCAGGTGACGCTTCTTGGAGGAACGATTTTGCTGTATAGCTTTATTTATCCGAAAGTATCGCGTCTGGTTGTAAATAATATGTGTATGCTGCTCAGCATCGGTTTTATCATGATTACCAGACTGAATTATGATAAGGCGGCAAAGCAGTATCTGATCGCGGCGGCGGGAATTGTGCTTTGCCTTGTGATCCCAATTATTATCCGGAAGGCCCGGTTCTTATCGGAATGGCGGATCCTTTACGGAATTGTCGGTATTGTATCGCTGGCGGTGGTAGTGGTAGTCGGTAAAGTGTCTTATGGTGCGATGCTTGGCTTTACCGTTGCCGGAATCAACATCCAGCCATCGGAGCTTGTGAAGATCGTATTTGTATTCTTTGTGGCATCGAGCTTTAAGCGGTCTACGGAATTCAAAGATCTTGTGGTAACGACGGCAATTGCAGCATTTCATGTGCTGATCCTTGTGGTGTCCAAGGACCTTGGTGCGGCACTGATCATCTTCGTGGTATACCTGGTCATGCTGTATGTAGCGACACATCAGCCGCTTTATATTCTTGCGGGACTTGGCGCGGGAAGTGTTGGGGCGGTTGCGGCATATCATTTATTTACGCATGTTAAGACACGTGTAAATGTATGGAGAGATCCGTTTGGAACATATGATAACGGCGGCTATCAGGTGGCACAGTCGTTATTTGCCATCGGAACCGGTGGATGGTTCGGAGCAGGCCTTTATCAGGGGCAGCCGGATACGATCCCGGTATCGGCAGAGGATTTTATCTTTTCTGCAATTTCAGAAGAGATGGGACTGATCTATGCGATGTGTCTGATCCTGATCTGTGTAAGCTGTTATGTGATGTTCTTAAATATCGCGATGCAGCTGCATAATCTGTTTTATAAAATGGTGGCACTGGGACTTGGTACCTGTTACATATTCCAGGTGTTCTTAACAATCGGAGGAGCGACAAAGTTCATTCCGTCAACAGGTGTAACACTTCCGCTGGTAAGTTATGGTGGAAGCTCTCTGATCAGTACGCTGATCATGTTTGCAATTATCCAGGGACTGTATATTTTAAGAGAAGACGAGGAAGAGGATATTGAGAGAAGGAAGAAAGAACGGTTACGAGCAAAGAGAAGCCGACAGGAGAATGCGGCGAGATATCGAGAGGCAGAATATGACCCGCAAAGAGCGAAAAGAAGCCAAAAAGCGCGAAAAGAAGCGGCTCAAGGCCAAGCGCGCAAGAAACAAAGAGTTCGCTAGAGTCACATATGTGTTTGTCGGACTTTTTCTGGTGCTGCTGGGATATATCGGATATTTTCAGGTGAAAAAAAGTCAGGAAATTATAAGAAGCCCTTATAATGCAAGACAGAATTCGAATGCCAAGAGAGTGACCAGAGGAACCATTGTGGATAAGAATGGAAATGTGCTTGCGAAGACCGACACGGCAGCAGACGGAAGTGAGACGAGAGAATATCCTTACGGAAATGCATTTGCGCATGTCGTTGGTTACAGCGTGCAGGGAAAATCCGGAATCGAATCGCTGGAGAATTACGAACTGCTGACTTCGGACGAGGATTTCCTGATCAAATTGAAGAATGAATTCCAGGATAAAAAGAATATGGGAAATACGGTCGTGACGACACTGGATGCAGACCTTCAGGAAGCGGCATATCAGGCGCTGGGGGATAAAAAGGGTGCGGTAGTGGTGATGGAGCCGAAGACAGGAAAGATCCTTGCCATGGTATCCAAGCCGGATTTTGATCCGAATACAGTGGAAGCCAACTGGAATGCTCTGAGTACGGATGAAAACAGTGCACTTTTAAACCGTGCGACGCAGGGACAGTATGCGCCGGGATCTACGTTCAAAGTTGTGACATTACTGGAATTCATGCGTGAGAATCCGGACTATAGTTCTTATTCTTATAATTGTACCGGCTCGATCGAGAACAGTGGGATTAAGATCCATTGCTATAACGGACATGTCCACGGGCAGGTGAGCCTGCAGGACAGTCTGGCATATTCGTGCAACACATCATTTTCGAATATCGGACTTTCGCTGGATCCGGCGAAGTTTAAGAAGACGGCAGAAGAGGTTCTGTTCGATTCCAAACTGCCTTCGGATCTTCCGTACAGTAAGAGCAGTTTTACAATGGACGGGTCTGCCGGAAATGGTACGAAGATGATGACAGCGATGGGGCAGGGAGAGACACAGGTAAGTCCGTATCATATGGCACTGATCACATCTGCGATCGCAAATGGTGGAAAGCTGATGAAGCCGTATCTGGTTGACAAGGTGACGAATGCATCGGGAACAGTCATGAAAAAGACTGACCAGGAAGAATATAAGCAGCTTATGACGGCCGAAGAAGCTTCTCAGATCAAAGAATATATGAAGAGCGTAGTAGATTATGGAACTGCATCGGTATTAAGCGGACAGAGCTACACGGTAGCAGGAAAGACCGGTACGGCAGAATATAGTTCAGATAAAGAAAAAGATCACTCCTGGTTCATCGGAATGTCGAATGTGGAAGATCCGGAACTGGTTGTGAGTGTGATCATCGAATCTTCGGACGGAACTGCAAAGGCGGTAAATGTTGCAAAAGAGATTTTTGACTCGTATTATTAGAAGTATGGAAGATATCAGCTGGATATGACAGAAACAGATTGCGAATATCCGCTTGATAAAACTTGATAAGAAATGTAGGAATGTATAGAAGGACGGAAAATATGCGATACTATAAGCATCTGTACCTGACAGAAGGGCTGGAAAAGAAAAAAGAGAAAATCATCCGCAAGCTGGAAGCTGAAAAACTGCAGCCAAGCGTACATGTGATCACGCTGGCAGTCAGTGAGAAGAATCAACTGGAGATCTATCCGACGATCCAGTTTAAGCAGCCTGCATTTCCGGAACAGGATCTGTTCGTGGTAGGAATTACAAAAGGATATGAGGAAGCAGTAGAACTGGTGGAACAGATCGTACAGGAAGTATATGAACAGACAGGTGGATGTGATATACGGTCTTATATATTAGAAAAAGAGCAGGGAAGATAAGATGGTGTTACATATTCTTTTGATCATTTTAAAAATAATAGGAATCATAATTGCAGTGATTCTCGGGCTGCTACTTCTGCTTCTTGTGATTCTTCTGTGTGTTCCGGTGAGATACCGGCTGGATGCTTCGATGCCCGGAGAGATAAAGAAAAGCAGCGCATACGGCCGCGTGACGTGGCTCTTGCGCCTGATACGAATCGATGCGTCGTTTGAAGATCAGGAGTTAAAATGGCGTGTAAGGATTGCGTGGAAATCTTTCGGAAGCGAACCGCAGAAAAACGGACAGTCGGAAAGCGGGGAAAAGAAACTGGAAGATCGCTCGGCGAAAACAAAAGCTGGGAATAAAGAACCAGAAAATCGTCCGGTGAAAACAGATATTGAGAAGAAAGAACCGGAAGATCATTCGGTGAAAACAGACACTGGGAAGATAGAATCTGAGAAGGAGGAAGCTCATGAAAAAAGGAATACAGCTCCGAAAGAAAATCGGAAAGAACAGAGAGTGGAAAGCAGTAGCAGATTATCGGAAATGGAAGAAGAGCCTGAAGAAGAAAAAAGAACTGTGGAGAGCAGTCAAACGATTCCGGAGAATGTGGAAAAAGGGACCGGGGAAAAGACTGAAAAAAGCCCGGAAAATATTCCTGAAAAAGTTCATGAGAGATCTGAAAAAGTTCAATCGGAAAAAAGTAATGAAAAGACTAAGAAAGTAAAAAACGTTGAAGAGCCGGAAGAAAAAGCCGGAAGATTTGAGAAGATCAAATGTACAATCGTAAAATTCTGTGATAAGATAAAGCATACGATTGTACATGCGGAAGAAAAGCTGGACAGCATATCGGAAAAGAAAGAAAGAATTATGAAAGAACTGGAAGATCCGGTGCACAGGAAAGCTTTTTCGAAGGTAAAAAAAGAAGCGGGAAAGCTGTTGAAGCGCTGGAAGCCGAGAGTAATAAAAGGTGCAGTCCATTTTGGATTCGAAGATCCGTATCATACAGGACAGGCACTGGCAGGTTTGAGTATGATTTATCCGTTTATCGGAGATCATCTGTCGGTAGAACCGGATTTTGAAAGACGGATCCTGAAGGGAGACGTCAAAGTCCGCGGCGGATTCCGTATGGCGCCGCTGGTCTGCTTTCTGTGGAATCTGGTATGGTGTAAGGAGATCCGGAAGACGTATCATGATATCCGGGAATTTCAATTATAGATAATGCGAGGAGGAAAGAAGATGGCTGAGAATAATTTTAAAGGAACCGTAGAAGCACTGTTCCACGGCATGGACGGAGTGGTATCGTCCAAGACGGTAGTAGGAGATGCGATCCACATCGGAGATACGATCATTTTACCGCTGGTGGATGTTTCTTTCGCAGTAGGAGCCGGTGCATTCAATGCAGATAAGAAAGAAAAAGGTGCCGGCGGGATCGGTGGAAAGATGACACCGAGCGCAGTACTGGTCATTCAGAATGGCCACACCAAGCTTGTGAACATCAAGAATCAGGATACGATCACGAAGCTTCTGGACATGGTACCGGATGTGATGGACCGTTTTACATCCAGAAAAGAAGACAATGTCACAGAAGAAGATGTGAATAAGATTCTCGACGAAGCAGAAAAATAGCAGACATTTTTCGAAGCGGCGTACATATAATGTACAAAAAGCAGGTGTGTGTCTGTGAAAAGAATCGTAGGATTTGCGTTGTTCTGGGTGGCGGCAGGGATGCTTCTGGCACTGGTCATACCGGGTTTGTTCTGCCAGATCCTGTGTATTATCCTGTGCGTTGCAGTGGGGTATTGCCTGTTTTGCTGCTGAAAATAGAAAAGTAAACAAAAAAATATCAAATAACTCTTGCAATTCTTGCAACAGTCTGCTAGAATAACTATTGTTGCGAGTTCGGACAAAGAACTTATTATGAGCGTTAGGAGGTGCAGTCATGGCAAAATGTGCTATTTGTGAAAAGGGTGCTCACTTTGGAAACAATGTCAGCCACTCTCATAGAAAATCACC
>JBNMJT010000101.1:0-8514 GCA_050873945.1 Dorea sp. | reverse complement strand
TTTGTAACCTTTGTTGTCAGAGTAACGATAATCAGCAGTGCAAATCCTGTAATAACGTCCTGGATCGCTGTAGGAGCACCAAGTGCGATGAAACCGAAGAAAATAATATTGATTACGAATTCACCGATGATAATAGCCTGCAGCGGCATACCATATTTCTTAAATGCCAGACCGAAGAAACATCCCATAGTCGGTACGAAGTTTCGGCTCATAGATGCCATACCGGTAACCGCTACCATTGAAGAACCATAACTGATTGTCAAAATTGCCATTACTCCAAGGAATGCACCACTTAAGATGAATGCAAGTACCTTGTATTTATTAACATTAATACCCATGTTCTTAGCAACGAACTCATCACTACCAATTGCATAAGTATAAGTTCCGATTTTAGTGTAGTTTAAGAATATGTAAGCAACAACGCATGCTACCAATGCAAGGATGATATCCCATGGCATACGTCCGAATGCTCTTAAGTGTGCCGGAAGTGTCTGTTCCACACCACCTGCCATATAGTTTGCTAACGACTCATAGATGAGCGCCAGACCTGTTGTAACGATCATAGATGGAATTCTTAATTTTACATAGAAAATTCCGTTTAATAAACCAACGATAGTACCTGTAAGAACACCTCCGACGATCAGTCCGAAATATCCTAAATTAAATTTTGTTGCCAGTACGCAACCAACGATTGCGGAAAGCATGATGTTTGCACCAATAGAGAAATCGAACATTCCCATTACCATTACGAAATAGAAACCAACCGCACCAACAGTGGCAATCAGACTGGCCTGAAAGTAATTGAGCATATTGGAAAATGAGCCGAAGTTATGTGGTGTCAATATTTTAAAGATTGCCCAGGAAATAATTACAAGACCGATCAGGATTACATATCCCATTGTCTTTCCTGAGAGTTTTTTAGTAGTGCCCATATTATCTACCTCTTCTTATCATCTTTTTAAAAGGAGAAGGCGGCATCGCCTTTTTGCGACGTCACCTTCTCTAACTTACTTATTTTCTGTTATCTGTGCCCGTCTTATTTACCAGAACGGCTTTCTGCGTCAGCGATAGATACGCTTGCTGCAGTTGCTTTCAGCTCTTTCAGACTTTCTTTAGACATAGCTACTAATTCATCGTCTGTGTATGGAAGCTGATCTACGAAATATTTCTCATATGCTGCATAATCTTCTGCAGATGATACATACAGGTATGGGAATGGAACATCTTCGAATTTACCAGCGAAGTCTTTGTAGTTACCTTTGACTGCATTGTAAACCATCATGAATGCGATCAGTGGGTCACAGTAATGTCCGCCAGATTCACCAGCCATAGATCCGTTCTCAAGTCTTTCTCCAAGGTCTGGAAGGAAGTCTGTAGATACGATATCAATGTCCTGAGTCTTGTTTGCACGTTCAACTGCTGCGATTGCTCCCTGAAGTGGATCTCCACCACCACCAGCTGGGATTAATGCATCAAGGTTAGGATCTGCTGCCATTAAAGCTTCTGCAGCTTTTGATCCACCTTCTGAAGTTGTACCAGCGTACTGTGGCTCAGAAAGTGTTGCCTGATCATCTGGGTTTTCTTTGTTCCATTTCTTAACGCCGGCTTTGTAACCTTCCCATCTTCCGAGCCATGTAGCATCTCCCTGCTCCCAGCCGATAAGACCGATGTTACGATCACCTTTGTCAAGAAGGATCTTAACAAGTTCTTCACCGTTTGCAGGTTCATCTTCGTGAACTGCTCCGATGTAGTACTCTGAATCTTTTGCTGCTTTGTAGATATCTGCGCTGTTCTCTTTGCTGATTACACGGAAGAACTGTGCAAGATATACTTTATTGTCGTTACATGTTTTGATTGCTGATGTCATCTCTGTGTCAGATGAGTTACAGATGATGATTCCCTGGCATCCTGCTGCAGCTAACTGCTCTACAGAAGCTGTAACCTTCTCAGATACATGTCCCTGGTCAACATACTGTACATCTACATCCAGTGCCTTAGCTGCTGCATCCAGCATCTTTTTACACTGTGATCCAAGTACGTCTGTTGAAGACCAGATAGAAACACCGATCTTAACCTTTCCTGAATCGCTCTTGCTGCTCTTGTCATCTGAGCTTCCGCTGCCGCTTCCACATGCAGCAAGTCCGACTACCATTGTTGCTGCAAGAAGAGCTGCTGTTACTTTTTTGAGAACTCTCTTCATAATGTCTCCTCCGTTTTCTTTATTTATTTGATGACTAAATTATATACTTAACCGGTACTGTTTTGCAATAAAATACAACCATTTTTTCTCACAAAGTTGTATTGTCGAGTAGCGCTTTTTATGGTGTTTTTATATATTCTAGCGTCTTTTTGTGCGTTTTGACGGTCTCAATTGCAATAATTGTGAATAAAAGATGAATTCTTTGTGCACTTTTCGTTATTTCCTTAATATTTTCTTCAAAACACAATACAACTTTATATTTTACAGTTACTTGTATTGTTTTTAACAAAAGCGTCGAATTAAGTTGTATTTAACCTTGTGAGTACATAGAACCTGCCACTGGCAGCTTCTTTCGAACGCATGGCGATAAAAAGACTGATATTTTACATTTCCATACGTAAAATATCAGTCCCTGTATTATTTCTTTATTATTAATTTGGAAAAGATTAAAGTTCTTCTCCGTTCGTCCGGATCACATTCTGATACCAGCCAAAGGATTTCTTCTTATATCTCTTACCACTTCCGGTTCCATCATCATTCTTATCAACATAGATGAATCCATAACGCTTCTTTAATTCGCCTGTTGTAAATGACACCAGATCGATACAGCCCCATGGAGTATATCCCATCAGGTCTACACCGTCAATCTCTACCGCTTTCTTCATCTCTGTAATATGTTCTTTCAGATATGCGATACGGTAATCGTCATCACAGGTATGATCTTCCTTCAGAATATCAATTGCACCGAATCCGTTTTCTACTATAAATAAAGGTACTTCATAACGCTCATATAAAGTAACCAGTGCATAGCGCAGTCCCACCGGATCGATCTGCCATCCCCAGTCGCTTGCTTTGACATATGGGTTTGCGATAGAATTCGGAGAGCTTCCGTCCAGAGACTCTGTTGTATCTTTCTGAACATCGGCTTTTACTGCATTGGTCATATAATAGCTGAATCCGAGGTAGTCACATTTTCCTTCTGCCAGAATCTCTTCATCGCCCGGTTCCATCACCGGTTTTGTGCCTTCTCTTTCCCATTCCTTCTTTGCGAACGCTGAATAATGACCGCGGATATGTACATCTGAGAAATAATATCTCTCATGCATACACTCTGTGGCGATCATAACATCGTCCGGATTGCAGGAATATGGATAAAATGGTACGAATGAACACATACATCCGATCTGGAAATCCGGATTGATCTCATGTCCTTTTTTTACCACAAGCGCACTCGCCACCAGTTCGTGATGCGCTGCCTGATACATGGCTTTCTTCTTATTATCATATTCCGAGAAACGCACTCCCGAATCTGTCCATCCAAAGATATCTGCCGATGTGTTGCTCTGGTTATTGATCTCGTTAAATGTCATCCAGTATTTTACCTTATCTTTATAACGTTCCATAACGGTTACTGCATAACGTACGAAGAAATCTATCACTTTACGGTTGATCCATCCGCCGTATTCCTTCGCCAGATGATACGGCATCTCGAAATGGCTTAATGTGATAACCGGCTCGATACCGTATTTTAATAATTCATCAAACATATCATCGTAAAATTTAAGTCCTTCTTCATTCGGCTCTGTCTCGTCACCATTTGGGAAAATACGTGTCCATGCAATACTTGTTCTGAAACACTTGAATCCCATCTCTGCCATCAGGGCAATGTCTCCTTTGTATTCATGATAGAAATCCACTGCCTCATGGTTCGGATAATACTTTCCTTCTACTACTCCGTCTGTAATCTCACGCATCTTTGTTGCGCTTCCGCCAGTCATAACGTCAATGACGCTCGGTCCTTTTCCGCCTTCGTTCCATCCGCCTTCTAACTGGTTGGCGGCTACCGCGCCGCCCCATAAAAATGTATCTGATAATGCCATAATCTTCCTCCTGCACTTCATGCGGAAACCTTTCAAAAGATTCCCGCATTCTTTTTTCTATATTTTTTAAGATAATTCAAGAATTTCCGTTCCGACAGTCACCTGTCCCTCTGCCTTCATCTGGACATCACTGAACTCATCACTGTTTGTAATAATCACCGGTGTTGTCACTTCATATCCAGCTTCCTGGATTCCCGGAATATCGAACTCTAAAAGAAGCTGTCCTTTTTTCACCTGTTCCCCTTCTTCTACATGGATGGTAAAGCATCTTCCGTTCAGTTTTACCGTATCCATGCCGACATGGATCAGGACTTCCACTCCATCTGTACTTTCCATTCCGACTGCATGATGACTGTCTAACAGTCCGACCACTTTTCCGTCAAATGGTGCATATACTTTTCCTTCTTCCGGAATAACCGCACATCCTTTTCCCATCATCTCGCTTGCAAATACTTCATCATGTACTTCGCTTAACGGAATAATTTTTCCTGTCAGCGGACTTTCAATCTTTCTTATCTCCGCTGTCTGCTCTTCCTGTTCCTGTTCTTCACCGGAATTCTCTTCTGTTTCTGCAATTTCTTTTGTCTCTTCCGCACTTTCTTCTGATTCATCCACCGGATCATCGAATCCGACGATCTGAATTGCCACGATCGTGATCACAGAAGCGATCACACATGCCAGTGCTTCACCGATAAAGGACTTCGGTGCATCCTTGCTGATTGCATTGACGATTGTCAAAAGTCCCGGAAGTCCGGCGTATGCATAATATGCAGAATGGAAGAAGCTCAGTACAACCGCTCCGATCGCCCCGCCTGCACATCCACAGATAAATGGTTTCTTAAGTCTTAATGTGACACCATAGATCGTAGGCTCTGTAATACCGAAGATTCCTGTTACTCCGGCAGAAAGTGCCACACCTTTGAATTCTTTGTTTCTTGATTTGATAAATACTCCGAATGCTGCAGCTACCTGTGCTACAACGGCGATTGTCTGGAATGCCTGGAAGGTATCACAGCCATTCATGTCAAAGTTCGCAAGTACGACCGGTGTAATTCCCCAGTGTACGCCAAAGATAACAACAACCTGCCATAATCCACCGATGATCGCTCCTGCCAGTGCCGGTGCAAATGCTACTAATGCATTGTAACCATTTGCAATTGCATTTGCTGTAATCGCAGATGCAGGTCCGATTACCATGATCGTTGCCGGAACCATGATCACAAAGCAGATCAGTGGTGTCAAAAGCGGCTTGGCTGCATCCGGAAGTTTCTTTTCGATAAAATGTTCCAGATAGGAAAGTACCCATACCAGAAGCAGTGGTGGAAGTACGGTAGATGTATAAGTTGTCTCTGATAACTTCACACCTAAGAATCTTACCACATCACCATCTGCGATTCTTGCTGCGATATCTGCCCATGACTGATTAACCAGGGCACAGCAGCATAAGATTGCAATATATGTATTACATTTAAAATGCTTTGATGCAGTGACAGCAATGAAGATCGGTAAAAATGTAAATGGTGTCCAGGACATGAAGTTCAGCACTTCATAAGTTCCTGTCTCTGCAAATGAAGGCGCTGCCATCGTGATCAGGATCAAGGCTCCCTGCAACAGACCTGCTGCCGCAAGAATGTATACGAATGGTGCGAATACTGCAGACATCGTTGCAATAATACGGTTAACAATGCTCTGCTTTGGCTGTTCGATTTCCTGTGTGGATGCATCCAGATGCAGGGCTTCTGCAACCGAATCATAGACTTCTCCGACGTGAGTTCCGATTACAACCTGGAACTGTCCGTTATTCTCTACCACTGTGATAACTCCTGCCAGTGCAGATACTTTTTCTTTCGCTCCATCCGGAGTATCTTTTAATACCAGGCGAAGCCTTGTCGCACATCTTGTGGCATTTACAATATTCTTCTGTCCGCCCACGACATCGATGATATCCAGGGCAAGCTTATGATAATCTCTTACCTTTGCCATATGAAACTCTCCTTTTCCTTTTTTCAGATTCCTGTATGATCTGGAATCTCTATACCTCTGTATGTTCGTTTAAGAGTTTTTACATGCATGTGTCTCTCTTTCTATCTGACGAATACACTATAAATAATTTATCGTTTTTTTACAATTCTTTTGCTTTATTCTGTTGAAACGTTTCATATTTTTCTTTTTGTTTTTCATCTTTTTCGAAACAATGTTTCAGACGTAAAAAAAGACATGCTGTTTTTGTGTATATTGCACAACATGTCTTTGTGAAATCTGCCTATGTCAAAATCCACATTCCAGGCATCCTTTCCTTCATTACTCCCGAAGATTTACCATAATAACTTTTCGCCCGATTTCTCATATTTATTATTCAAAGCAAGATTCTCATCGTATCTTCTGCTGAATTCCATACCATATAAGATATCCAGCAGATATTTTCCCGAAGCGAAGAACATCGAACTCCAGAACTCTTCTACTTTCTCCGAACCCGCCGCATACAGAAACTCATCTGCCTGTTTCGATACAATTCCGTCACGCACTGCAGAGATTACGATAACTTTCGTTCCGCCTTTTCTCAGCATCCCTGCAATCTCCGCCAGTCTTTCATTTTTTCCTGTATGACTGATCAGGATCGCCACATGTCCATCCGCCGGCATTGCTGCATGCAGTCCCTGGATATTCGTCGCAGAATGAACATTCGCCACTTTTCCTGCATGGAAGAACAGTGAACATCCATAATCCGCCAGATACACATTCATATCATATACGTAAAAGTCCACGCACGATGCATCTGCGATCATACGGCCGATCTTTACCAGCTGACTGTACGACAATTCTTTCTTCGTCTCCTCAATTGCCTGCTTCTGAACCTGTGTTGCCTTTCTTACCATCGTTACAACGTTCTCGCGTTCAGACATCGTTACGACTTCTTCCTCTTCCATCGTTCCATATTGTAATTCCCTGACCAGCTGCAGTTTGAATTCCGGGAATCCTTTCGTTCCTAATTTCTGACAGAATCTTGTCACTGACGCCGCACTGGTAAATGTGGCATGCCCAAGTTCTCTGGACGACATCTCTTCAATCTTTTCCGGATGTTCCAGAATATACTGCCGGATATCCTGTTCCCGTTCCGTCAGATTCTTATGTTTTTTCATATCCTGTATCAGCGACATTTACATTCCTCCACCGTTTTTGCTTTTCTTCTATATTATATAACCAAAGTATATCCTGTTTTTCCTGTCCATTCAAGAATTGTCTTTTTTATTCTTTTTCCCCATTTCTTCTCATCCATATCAAAAACTTATAATCCCAATGCATAATTGCTATTTTACGTATGTTTTTCATTGTGCTATCCTACAGATGGTTAAATAATTAACACAAAGTTTTTATGAAAGAGGTAAGAATATGGGAGACACAAAAACATGTCTTGAGAAGCAGCCGCTTTCCCAGGAAATGCTTGAAAAGATGAATGCTTACTGGCGTGCTGCCAACTATCTGTCAGCCGGTCAGTTATATCTTCTTGACAACCCGCTCTTAAAAGAGCCACTTACAATGGATCAGATCAAGAAGAAAATCGTTGGACACTGGGGAACTGTCCCAGGACAGAACTTTATCTATGTACACTGCAACCGTGAGATCAAACGTTATGATCTGGATATGATCTTATTATCAGGTCCTGGACATGGCGGAAACTTCTTAATTGCCAATACATATCTGGAGGGTTCTTACAGCGAAGTATATCCGAACATCAGCCAGGATGAGGAAGGTATGAAGAAAATGTTCAAACAGTTCTCCTTCCCATGTGGAGTTCCGAGTCACTGTGCACCAGAGACACCGGGATCTATCAACGAAGGTGGAGAGCTTGGATATTCTATCGCACATGCATTCGGTGCTGTATTCGATAACCCGGATCTGATCGCAACTGTTGTTGTCGGTGATGGTGAAGCAGAGACCGGACCGTTAGCTACTTCATGGCAGTCTAACAAGTTCCTGAACCCGGTTACAGACGGTGCCGTGCTTCCAATTCTTCATTTAAATGGATATAAGATCAGTAACCCTACGATCTTCTCTCGTATTTCCCACGAGGAAGTTGAGAACTTCTTCAAAGGATGCGGATGGAAACCTTATTTCGTAGAAGGCGACGATCCGATGACCATGCACAAGAAGATGGCAGAGACTATGGATACTGTTATCGAAGAGATTAAGGCAATCCAGAAAAATGCACGTGAGAACAATGATCCGGAACGTCCAATGTGGCCAATGATCGTTCTGCGTACACCAAAGGGATGGACGGGACCAAAGGTTGTAGACGGACAGCAGATCGAGGGATCATTCCGTGCACATCAGGTACCACTTACTATGGAAAGTCCGGAACATCTGGAACTCTTAAAAGAGTGGCTGGAAAGCTATCATCCGGAAGAACTCTTCGATGAAAACGGACGTCTGATC
>JBNMJT010000100.1:0-8658 GCA_050873945.1 Dorea sp. | reverse complement strand
TCTTTACAATATTGAATGATATATTTTGTATCCTGATACAGTGACTCTCCCGCCGGCGTAATCGTAAGACCCCGGTGTGTCCGGTCAAAAAGCTGCAGATTCAGACTCTTTTCCAGTGAATTGATCTGCTTGATGACTGCCGGTGCGGATATATATAATTTCTCGGCCGCTTTGCTGAAACTGCCGGATTCTACTACGCATAAGAAAGTATCCAGTTGTGGATTGTACAGCATGTGATGCCTCACTCCTTTTTTAGAAAAGTATACAGATAATCAATATATTATCCGGTCACTATTCTTTTCTTATATCAAAGTCATCTCTATCTGTCAACTCTCTTCTCCTGCTTTCCAAGATAAATATAAAATCCAACGTTCAACACAATTCCTACCGTCGTTGATACCGGCGCCGCAAGTCCGATCTTCGTAAGGCTCGCATCCGGCTGGATACTCATCACATATGCAAATGGAAGTCGTACCAGCAGTGTCTGGATCAATCCCTGTGTCATTACCCAGACCGTCTTATTATTACCATTGAAGTATCCGACCATACTGAACAGGATCGCTGTCACGATCGTCTCCAGTGCAAATCCTCTCAGATATGCATAGCCTTTCTGGATAACGGCTGCATCTGTCGTAAAGAATCCTGCCAGCATATCGCCTTTTAACATCACCAGCAAGAATACCATGCACCCCACAACCAGACCGACACCGATTCCGGTGAACATGGATTTCTTCGCACGCTTCGTCTTTCCTGCTCCGATGTTCTGGGATACGAAAGATGCCATCGACTGCATCAGCGCACTTGGTACCAGCATCGCAAAGTTGACGATCTTACATGCGACACCATAACCAGATGAAGCTTCCAGGCCCAGCCGGTTTACGAATGCACAGAGTACCAGGAAGGACATCTGTGTCAGGAACTCCTGCAGTGCAAGCGGCAGCCCGATCTTCAGGAATTTCTTACACTGGCTGTTCAGGCTGAAATCTTTTCTGGTAATCTTAAATGGAAGTGTCTTTTTGATCAGAAGGATTACGGCAAACACCACGCTGAGTGCCTGTGCTGTAACCGTTGCGATTGCCGCACCTGCTGCATCCATGTGAAGTCCTGCCACCAGTACCAGATCTCCGATCACGTTCACGATACACGCAACAAATACAAAAAGTAACGGGGATTTACTGTCTCCCAGTCCACGGAAGATTGCCGATAACAGATTGTATGCAACGATAAAGAAGGTACCGCCTCCACAGATACGTACATATTCCGATGTCAGATCAACCGCTTCCTTCGGAGCCTGCATCAGTACTGAGATCGGATGTGCAAATCCTACCATGACAATAAATAAGCATGCTGCAATCATCGTAAATACAACTGCCGATCCGCCAATGACCGATCCAATCTGCTCCGGTCTCTTTTCACCCATATATCTCGCGATTAGAACCGTAATTCCCATGGCGAATTGTGTTACTACAAAGGTGACAAGATTCAATACCTGGCTTCCCGTAGATACTCCTGAAAGTCCCGATGTAGAACCGAATCTTCCAACTACCAGAAGATCCACTGCTCCGTATGCCGCCTGAAGAATCAGTGCTCCCAGCACCGGCATCATAAATGCGATCAGTTTCTTAAGAATGCTTCCCTGTGTAAAATCTGCCTTACCGTTCATCGTAGTGTTTCCTCCTTTCACACATGATCTGATAGAATGTTTCGATCGTCTGTATCATGCATTCCGCATCTTCGTCCGGTATTTCTTCCATATATGGAAGCAGGCTGTCAAAATATTGTTCGTCATATTTCTGCGATAGTTCTGAGCCTTTTTTCGTAACAGTAATGTATGTGACACGTCCGTCCTCTTCGGAAGCATTTTTTTGAAGATATCCTTTTTCTTCCATTTCTTTGACTGTTCTTGTAACACCCGGTCTTGGAAGCTCCATTGCATCGCTGAGATCCGATACTTTTACCTGTACGCCTTCTCTTTCCATTGAACGGATCACATCCAGATACTGAATAAAGGATGCTCTGACACCTTCCGGCAGCGGCGGGAGCATATCCCGGGTCCGTTTTGCCTGATAGCATGCGTCGAACATCCTTTTTATGATTTCACTTGTCATATTTTGTCCTCCTTATATAATCATCATACAATTACTGCTTACCATTCTCTTTATATTGCAATTCATTCATAAGATTCTGTAAATAAACAGTAATTCAAAATAATTACCTTTGTTAATTACCATTGATAATTATATGTGGATTTCAAAATTTGTCAAGACCTTATTTAATTGTTAACCGCTTGTTGTTACAAATTGACAATTTTCCATCTACAGAACTTGCCACCAACAACTTCTCTTGTATACTTTGATATCTACAGAATATGCCATCGGCAGCTTCTCCCGAATGCATGACGATTAAAGGCGGAGAAAATAGCTTTTCCCCGCCTCTCTGCATTTACATCCATATTATCCTACGTGACGTTCAAATCTCTGGAATCCAAGAATCTTCTCAATCCGTTCCATCGCATCATCCGGAATCACCAGATCAACCGCTTTGAGGTTATTCTCAAGCTGTGACGGCTTGCTTGCCCCTGCGATCACACAGCTGATCTCCGGATGTTTCAGAATCCATGCCAGTGACAGGATTGCTACATTTGTCCCCAGATCATCTGCCACTTTGGAAAGTTCATCCACAATTGCAAGATTTTCATCTGTCAGCAAGTTATTGATCTGCTTATCTGCCTGATGTGTTGCGCGGGATCCTTCCGGATATGGCTGTCCTTTTTTATACTTGCCGGTCAGAAGTCCCTGTGACAATGGTGAGAATGAAGTAATACCGATTCCATATTTTCTGCATGTTCCCATAATCTCATGCTCGATATAACGGTCTACCATATTGTACTGCGGCTGGATCACTGTGATTGGATACAAGCCGCGCTTATCAATGATCTTCTGCGCTTCTTCGATTCTTGCACTTCCCCATTCTTCGCTCACACCATAATATAATACCTTTCCCTGTGCAACCAGATCACTCATGGCACGAAGTGTCTCTTCCAGATCTGTGTTCTCATCATAGCGATGGCAGTAATACAGATCCAGATAATCTAAGTTCATATTTTTCAGAGACTGCTCACAGTTTTCCATAATGTGTTTTCTGGAAAGTCCTCTGTCATTCACGCCATCTCCCGTCGGGAAATAGACCTTGCTTGAGATCACCAGATCTTTTCTCGGAAATTGTTTTAATACTTCTCCGAAGAACCTTTCAGCTGCTCCTCCGGAATATGCATCTGCACAGTCGAAGAAATTAATTCCATTCTCATAGGCAAGTTTTACAACTTCTTTTGCCACATCTTCCTCGGAACTTCCTTTCAGATCTGTCATCCAGCTTCCAAGCGCGATCTCACTGACTTTGATTCCTGCTTTTCCTACGTTACGATATTTCATATATGTATCCTCCTTTAAGCAAATTAGTTAAACGTTTTCATAATATATTAAAAACTGTCAGTGGCACTTTTTCTTGCATACTTAGATATCTACACCACCTGCCACTGGCAGCTTCTTTCGAACACATGATAATTAAAAATGTGTTTTCGCACAATTCCATTCTTTCTATACTGTTCCCCGTTCCATAATCTCGTATGGAAGGATCTTGTCTGTAAGCGGAATTCCCTGATCTATATATCTGATCAGCATCCCCGCTGCCTGTCTTCCCATCTCGTAAGCATCCTGTCTGACCGTTGTAAGTTCCGGATTCAGGTATTTCGAAATATAAATATCATCAAATCCCATAATCTTAATTTCTTCCGGTGTCTTTTTTCCAAGCTTTTCGCAGACACTGACCGCTCCGATTGCCATCAGATCATTTCCACACACAATACAGTCTATCTCTGGATTTCTCTGCAACAATGTCATCGCACCAATCTGACCTGTCTCTACGGAAAAGGTTCCTGTATAATGCAGTCTCTTATTAAATGGTATTCCATTTTCTTCCAGACCTTGCAAAAATCCTTCATAGCGTTCCTTGCTTGGCGATATGGATGTATCCGCCGTAATATACGCCGGCTGTCTGCATCCCTTTTCGGCAATATACCCTGCCACTTCCTTCATTGCAGAAAAATTATCGATCAGAACACTTCCCATATTCTCTCTCTTCTTTATCTTTCTGTCCATAAAAACCACCGGAACCGTTATGTTCTCCAGAAGTTTTTCACTTGTTACGGGATTGGAACTGACATATATAATTCCTTCCACCATCTTTGTTTTTAATGCATCTAAAAACTTTTCTTCCTGTATATAGTTATTGTCGGTACTCCCAAACAACACCGTATACCCATGCAGGAACGCCTCATCCTGCGCCCCCTTTGCCATCTCCGGAAATGCATTATCAATATCTGGAATTACCAGTCCAAGCGTTCTTGTATTGGATTCTTTCAGACCTTTTGCCATACTGTTCTGTACATACCCCAGTTCTTCAATTACTTCCAGAACTCTCTGTCTCGTTCCGTCCGAAATATGTTCATCTTTTCCATTCATAATCTTGGATACTGTCGCAATGGATACTCCCGCATGTCCGGCCACATCTTTGATCGTAATACGGCGCTTGTTTGTCTGTCTCATTCTATCACCTTCAAGTAAACGTTTACCTTATTCTATCAATACCTGTTCACTTTGTCAATTATATTCCGTATTTTTCCAGATCTACCCTTCCGTTTATCACTTCGACTCCATCCGCCCGAAGAAGTTCTGCCTGCACATTCTGGCCTCCAAATGCAAATGCTCCGGCCAGTTCTCCTTTTGCATTAACTACACGGAAGCATGGAATATGTTCCGGATCCGGATTCTTGTGAAGTGCATTTCCAACTGCTCTTGCCATTCTTGGTTCCCCAGCCATCTCAGCAACCTTACCATAAGTTGCCACATGTCCTTTCGGAATGCGCTTCACGGCTTCATAGATTCTCTTTGTCGGACTGTCCGTGATCAGGTCATAGCTCTCTGCGATCATCCTTTTGATCTCTTCTTCCGGAATGGTCCCATCCAGAATGATCGTATTCCAGTGTTCTTTATTCAGATGATATCCGGCCGTCACTGACTCATACGCCGAGCGCCAGAAGTCTCTCCACTCCGGATTCACTTTGACATTCAGATTGATATAGCCTTCCCGTTCATATATCCACAGAAATGTTTTTTTACTTCCTTTTATCCGCACCAGCTGCCAGTTCGGGTCACGGAATGGTCTTTCTTCATATACATTATCAAAAGACATACCGTATGCCAGTGCTTCCTCTCTTGTCATCATAATCTTTTTTTCTCCTTTTCTTTCACTTCCTCAAGAAATACTTCCGTTGCCCGGCTAAATATATTCCGTCTCTTCCAGACCAGATTATACTGAACCTTAAGTTCCGGTTCCAAAGGACGGAACACCATACTGCTGTCCAGTTCCGGTCCCAGAAGATCTCTTGTTGCCAGCAGAACACCGATATCATGCTTTACATATGTATCCGGACTTCCATGTATTACATTATAAGTTGCTGTGATATTCAGATCTTCAACTTTCACCCCTGCCCAGTCTGCAATACTCTGCTGTAATCCAATCCGCCTGTGAAAGATCAACGGCATCTGCTGCAACTCCTCCTTTTTTATCACCGGAAGTCTTGCAAATTCCGATTCTTTCTTCATCAGAACACCCCATACAGACGTATCTGGAAGTTCCATATATTCATATTTAGAATTATCAATCGGCTGAAGTAAGATTGCAAAATCCAGATTGCCATGATCCAGACGCTCTGTGACATCCGTTCCGTCTCCACTGAATAGCTGGAATACAATATCCGGATACTTTTTTCTCACAGACGCCGCTGCTTCCAAAAGTGTTACCGGCATTCTTCCTCCAATCGCAATCTCCCCGGAAATCTTTTCAAAATCTGACGATATCTCCCGTTCCGTCTTTTCCACCAGTTCTATGATATCCTCTGCTCTTTTTCGGAGCAACACCCCTTCTTCCGTCAAAGTCACCTTTCTTTTCCCACGGTTTAAAAGCTTTTTCCCAAGTTCACGTTCTAATTCCATCATCTGCTTTGACAGGGACGGCTGTGCAATATGCAGGCTCTCGGCTGCCCGCGTGATATTCTCTTCTCTTGCCACTGCAAGGAAATACTTTAAGACACGGATATCCACTCTTCTACCTTCTTTCAGTCAGACTATTTTATAAATTGATATCGTAAAGTCCATCTTATATAATCCAGATTACCAGATATTATCATTCCTGTAAACTATGATAGCCAATAGTTTATAAGTATTGGATATTAAAAATATTTTTTCTTATAATAATGTTCGAACAGAGAAACTGATAAACACTATATAAAAGGAGTCTTATACTTGAAACAACAAAAAAAATCAACACGGAAACTGGATATGCTTCATGGCTCTATCTGGAATAAACTGATACAATACGCACTCCCCGTTGCCGCCACCGGTATTCTGGAACAGCTTTTTAATGCCTCCGATGTCGCGATCGTAGGTAATTTTACCGGAAGTGCAAGAACCGTATGCGTTGCCGCCGTTGGTGCCAACAGCCCGATTGTCGGATTGCTTCTCAACCTCTTTATCGGTATCGCACTCGGTACGAATGTCGTCATTGCCACTGCGATTGGAAGCGGCGATCATAAAACGGTTAAAAAAGCAGTACATACTTCTGTCATCATGGCAGTTGTCGGGGGATTTATAGTAACGATCCTCGGAGAATTATTGATCGGATATCTTCTTCCGATGTTAAATGTTCCGGACGAAGTGCTCCCTTATGCACTGCTCTATATACGGATCTATCTGATTGGAATGCCGGTAATCCTTCTCTATAACTTTGAAGCCGCCATTTTCCGAAGTATCGGTGAGACTAAGATGCCATTAAAAGCACTGGCTGTATCAGGCGTAATTAATGTCCTCCTGAACCTCTTTTTCGTCATCGTTCTTCACATGACGGTAAATGGAGTGGCTATTGCGACCGTAATCTCCAACCTGATCAGCTCCGTAATCTTACTCAGAAAGCTGTTACACACAGATCAGCTGATTCATCTGGATATACATGAACTAAGATTTGACTGCAGCGTCTTTAAGAAAATTATGCGGATTGGACTGCCATCCGGCATTCAAAGTGCCGTATTTGCAGTCGCCAACATCGTAATCCAGTCTGCTATCAACAGTCTCGGAACCGTTGTAATTGCCGCATCCAGTGCCGCATTTAACATTGAAATTTTTGCCTACTATATGATGAACGCTTTCAGTCAGGCATGTACTACATTTACCGGACAAAACTATGGTGCCAGACAGTTGAAGCGCTGCCGCAAGGTCTTACTCTTATGTATCATTGAAGATGCCATTGCCACTGCTTCTGCAATTGCTTTGGTTCTGTTCTTCGGGAAGGGTCTGCTGGCTGTTTTTAACAATGATCCTCAGGTTATCAATATCGGTTATACCAGACTTATGACCGTATTTTTTGCCTACACATTCAGTATGTTGTATGAAAATATGTCAGGTTATCTCCGTGGATTCGGAATTTCCCTTTTGCCTGCCATCCTTACGGTCATCGGTGTATGTGGTGTCAGATTAATGTGGATCTTCACTGTATTCCCGGCACACCGGACATTCCAGGCAATCATGCTGGTCTATCCGGTCAGCCTTGCGACAACTGCCGTGCTGATCTTTATTGCACTTATGATACGGAGACCGTCGCATACCATGTGACCATGAACCACTGGGGACGTGTTTTCCGGCTTTTTTATCGTCCCTCTGGCTCAAGTAGACATGCCAAATTTTCTGTTTCCTCATTTTACAAAGAAAAATTAAGGATTTAAAACAATAAAAAACAGATAGTTTTTGACGCTATCATATCACATCAGGAGGTACTCTATGAAAAAAACAAAACAACCCTACATTACATTAAACAACGGAAATGCCATGCCTGCCATCGGTTACGGTGTCTTCCGCATGACCGATCAAAAAGAATGTGAAGAAGCTGTCTATCAGGCACTTAAGGCAGGCTACCGTCTGATCGATACTGCTGCCGCTTACGAAAATGAAGAAGCCGTCGGAAGAGCTATCCGCCGTGCCGGCATTCCACGTGAACAGTTATTCATCACCACCAAGCTCTGGGTCACCGATACCAGTTACGAACGTGCAAAAGACGGACTTGCCCGTTCACTGCAACGATTGGGGTTAGACTATGTAGACCTGTATCTCATCCACCAGCCATATAATGACTATTATGGTGCGTGGCGCGCCCTGGAAGAATTATATGAAGAAGGAAAAGTAAAAGCCATCGGTATCGATAACTTCACCCAGGACCGTCTTGCTGATTTCCTGTTCTTCAACAAGGTAAAGCCTGCTGTTAACAGGATCGAGTGCAATGCATATTTCCAGCGTGAGAATGAACGGAAATATCTGAAAGAACAGAATATCACCATGTAGGCATGGTCTCCTCTTTCTGCAGGTAATTCCAGCCTGTTTACCGAACCTGTCTTATGCAAGATTGCAGATGCACATGGCAAATCCGTAGCCCAGGTTGTCTTGCGTTCTCTCTTTCAGCGCGGAATCGTTCCGGTTGTAGAATCAGCCAATCCGGTACGTATGAAGGAGAATCTGGATATCTTTGACTTTGAACTAAATTCTAAAGAAATGA
>JBNMJT010000099.1:0-8668 GCA_050873945.1 Dorea sp. | reverse complement strand
GATGTAAATGTATCATTGATCTGCTGCTGGATCGTACTTGCTCCTGTATCTGTAATCTTAGGCGCAATTGCATTTTTCTTTTCATTAATGTAATAATCCAGTTTCGGTTGCTTGATGTCTCCTGATAAAATACTTAATAATGATTCGCTGAAGTTATCCGGAATCACAATTGCTGCGTAATATTTTCCGGACCTTACTCCTTTTTTGGCAGATTTTGCATCCACAAATTTCCACCCGAGCTGATCATTTTCTTTCAGACTGTCCACGATCGTTTTCCCTGCGTCCAGCGACATCTGCTCATTGTCCGCCCCTTTATCTTCATTTGCAACGGCCACCTGTATTCCCTGCGTATTCCCATATGGATCCATATTGGCTGCAATATTAAACCATGCATAAAGCGAAGGGAGTATACTGATTCCAACCAAGATCAATACAGCCGCACGGTTGTGGAATAACCGGCCGAGATCTCTTCTGAAAATCTGAAATGACTTTTTCATCCACTAATCCTCCTGTTATTGTCATATAGATATTAGTATAGCAAAAACAATGCATAAAATCTACTCAAAAAAATGACGTCCGGTCATCTTTTCCTTATGCCATTTGCCTATTTGCAGAATCTCCGCTGACAGATTCTCTTGTACTCTTTGATAAGCAAAAAAGATCCTGCATTTCTGATAAAAGCAGAATCTTTTTTTACTAATACAATTATAATCTTATTTTACGATACCGACCATATCTTTTACAGACTCAAATCCGTTCTTCTTCATGTATGCTTCAATTCCGTCAATGATCTCAATCGTGGCATTCGGATTATAGAAGTTCGCAGTTCCCACGGATACTGCGGACGCTCCTGCAAGGATCATCTCGATAGCATCTTCCGGGGTCGCAATTCCACCCATTCCGATAATCGGAATATTCACTGCCTGTGCAGTCTGATATACCATGCGGACTGCAATCGGATGTACAACAGGACCCGATACCCCGCCGGTCTTATTCGCTACCGCAAATGTCTTGCGGTTAATATCGATCTTCATGCCTGTCAGTGTATTGATCAGAGACAACGCATCTGCCCCGCCAGCCTCTGCTGCCTTTGCAATCTCTGTGATATCCGTAACATTCGGTGTCAGTTTCATGATGATCGGCTGTTTTGCGATCTTTTTGATCTGAGCCGTCAGCTCTTCTACATGCTTTGCATCCTGTCCAAACGCAAGGAATCCGGCATTTACATTCGGACACGAGATATTGATCTCCATCATATCGATCGGCTCATCTGCCAGTCTTTCCACTACTGCCAGATATTCTTCCGGTGCATGACCGCAGACATTCACGATAATCTTTGTATCGTACTGTTTCAGAAATGGAATATCTCTTTTACAGAACAGATCAATCCCTGGATTCTGAAGTCCGATCGCATTCATCATTCCACCGTATACCTCTGCTACACGCGGTGTCGGATTTCCTGGCCACGGTACATTGGCGACACCTTTTGTTGTCACTGCACCAAGACGGTTCAGATCAACGAATTCACTGAATTCTTCTCCCGAACCAAATGTTCCGGAAGCTACTGTAACCGGATTCTTCCACTCTACGCCGGCAATATTTACTTTCATATCCATTATAAATCCACCTCCGTAGATAAGAATACTGGTCCGTCTTTACAGATTCTCTTATTATTCACATTACTGTGTGCATCTTTTTCCTTTGTCTTGCAGACACATGCCAGACAGGCTCCGATCCCACATGCCATTCTTTCTTCTAATGAAATATAACATTCAATTCCATTTTCTTCCGCATAAGCTTTGATCGCACGAAGCATTGGTGTCGGTCCACATGCAAATATCATATCTGCATCCAGATTCTGCTCACGGATAGCATCCATGACATTTCCTTTTGTTCCCACACTTCCATCCTCTGTAGAAATATACAACGTTCCGTTCTGGTCAAATTCTTCTTTCAGGAACGTATGTGCATCTCTGTAACCGACAACGATCTGCTTTTCTTCACAGTTCATCTGCTTTGCGAGTTCCAGGATCGGAGGAACACCGATTCCTCCGCCCATCAGGAATACTTTCTTTCCTTCTGCCCTCTCATATGGAAATCCATTTCCCAGAGGTCCGATTACCGGCACAGTATCTCCGGCTTTTAATTCTGAGAACTGCTTTGTTCCGGTCTTTTCGCCGGTCACACGATATACCAGCCTTAATTTTTTGGCATCTTTGTCAATTTCACAGATACTGATCGGACGCGGAAGTAATTTGCTTGCATCTGTCGTGTATACAGATACAAACTGTCCCGGTCTGGCAGTCCGTGCTGCTTCTGTCTCAATCCACAGACTGTAGATTCCATCTGCCAGCATTTCCTGTGACAGAACTTTCGCCTGTTCTTTTTTTCTCTCCATCTTTCTTTATCTCCTGTCAAGATTACTCTGTCTTACTTGTTGTTTGCCGTTATCAGTCTTTTTTGTCAGATCAGATTCTATCTGCTCTCAAGTGCCCCTCTGATATCTGCGATCATAGTCTCAACTGCTGCTCTGGATGCATCACCGAAGTTCTCAGCTCCAAACTTCGCATACTGCTCCTGCTTGTATGCCGCAATGATTCCTCTCGAAGAGTTCACGATTGCACCCAATCCGTCTTCATTGAAGAAATGTACCAGGTCTTTTCCTTTTCCTCCCTGTGCACCATAACCCGGAACAAGGATATAAGCTTTCGGCATTACTTTTCTTAATACTTTCCCCATCTCCGGATAGGTTGCTCCGACAACTGCTCCGACATAGCTGTACTCATCACCCATAGCTTCTGCACCCCATGCAGCAACTTTCTCTCCTACCAGTTCATACAACGGGCGGCCGTCAATCTTCTGATCCTGGAACTCGCCGCTTGACGGATTCGATGTCTTAACAAGTACGAAGATTCCCTTCTTTTCTTCTTTGCATACGTCCAGGAATGGATTGACTCCGTCTGAACCAAGGTATGGATTGACTGTTACAAAGTCTTCATCAAATGGTGCATATGTCTTGCTTCCTACTTTCACTTTGCCGATATGACCTACAGCATAAGCTGCGGATGTAGAACCAATATCTCCTCTTTTGATATCTCCGATGACAACCAGTCCTTTTTCCTTACAGTAATCTACCGTCTTCTTGAATGCTGCAAGTCCCGGAAGACCGAACTGCTCATACATAGCAATCTGTGGCTTTACAGCCGGGATCAGATCATATGTCTTGTCTACGATTTCTTTATTGAACTGCCAGATTGCTTCTGCTGCTCCTTCCAGTGTCTCACCATATTCTGCAAAGGCTTTTTTCTGAACCTGCTCTGGAATATAGTTCAGCATCGGATCTAATCCTACTACGATTGGTGCTCCTGTCTTCTTTATGTTGGCTACTAACTGATTAATCAATGTTTTTTCCTCCTACCTTATATGCTAATCTAAATTTCACATTGTCTATATTTTACCATAAGGCATAATAAAAGGGAATGCCAAACTGCATTCCCTTCCAAACTCTTATTCTGCTATGTCAATGTCCGCAAAATTTACTTCATCTGTGCTTTTACTTCTTCCACTGCTTTATCAAGCTGATTGTCTGCCTCCGGATCCTCTTCATTACTTTCGTATTTTACTTTCACATCCGGTGTAATTCCTTTTCCGTTGATGCTTCTTCCCTTTGGAGTAAAATATTTTGCAATCGTAAGTTTTACAGCCGTTCCGTCATCCAGATCGAAAATCTGCTGTACGACACCTTTTCCATATGTCTGGGTTCCTACAATCTTACCGGTTCCATAATCCTGGATCGCACCGGAATAGATTTCCGATGCACTGGCACTGTTACCGTTTACCAGAACTGCCAGCGGTTTTGTAAACTGGTGTTCTTCATCAGATTTCATCTCTGTCTTTTTACCATTCTTATCTTCCGTATACACGATCAGACCTTTTGGAAGCATCAGATCCAGCATATCACACACTGTACTGAGTGAACCTCCCGGATTATTACGCAGATCCACTACCAGTCCCGTCATCCCCTGCTTCTCAAGATCATCCAGTGCTTCTTTGTACTGGTCATACGTTACAGTATCGAATTCAGACACTCTGATATAGCCAATCTTATCATCCATCATCTTGTACTCTATCGTCTGCGCCTGCACAGTATCTCTTGTAGCAGTCACAGTTACTTCTTTGGCATCTTCACCTCTTAATACGGTGATTTCTACTGTGGTTCCTTTTTCGCCTTTTACTTTGCTTACAACTTTGGTAAGATCTTTTCCTGTTACTTCTTTTCCTTCAACTTTGTAAAGGATATCATTGTCTTTTAATCCTGCCTTTTCTGCCGGCGAATCTTTATAAACCTGAACCAGCGTAATGACACCGGTCTCTGTGTTCTGCGACATCACGGCACCGATTCCAGAATACTCCCCTCCGGTTGATTCATATAACTCTTTTGTTTCTTTTTTGTTATAATATACCGAATACGGGTCGTTCAGTCCATTGATATACCCTTTATAGATACCATCTTCCAGATTCTTCTCTTTTACATCTCCCATATAGTTCTTCTCGATCAGATTCTGTAATTCCGATATCTTTTCATCCGTTTTTGTTGTAATATCACTGCTGCTTTTACTCAATCCGCAGGATACAAGTCCTGCTGCCAATAACATAGCAAGGGCGCCGCAAAGCGCCCCTTTCAGAAAACTTTTTTTGTTTTTCATTTATCTGCCTCTTACTATGATCTGTTCACTGTTACAGATAGTTTGCCGGATTCACCGGTGTTCCATTCAGCATAACCTGAAAATGTAAATGTGGTCCTGTCGAATTACCTGTTGTTCCGACCGCCGCAACATTCTGTCCCTTGCTGACTGTCTGCCCTGCACTCACATAAATCTTACTGCAATGCATATAATAAGTCAGGAGTCCATTTCCATGATTGATTACCAGCAGATTACCTGCATTTCCTGCATATCCGGCTGAAATTACAGTTCCTGCTGCCGCTGCATAGATCGGTGTTCCGGTTGCTGCCGCAAAATCGATTCCTTTGTGATTCGTACTTGCACCTGCGATCGGCTGCGTTCTGTAGCCGAATGTACTGGAAATATATCCTGCCGGGCAAGGATGCGCAAATGTTCCATTTCCTGATACAACAGATCCTCCTGCCGATCCGGATGTCGATCCGGACGAACTGGATGAACTCGTATTTTTCTTTGCCGCTGCGGCCTGTGCCTGTTTCGCTGCGGCCGCCGCTTCCGCTGCTTCTTTCTGCTTTTTCTCAGCCTCTGCCGCTGCAGCCTCGAGCTGGGCCAGCTTATTTTTAGTATCTCCCAGTTCACTGTCCAGAGAATCAATCTCATTCTGTTTGCTTGTCAGCAATTCGTTTACATTATCCTGTTTTGTAATCAGGTCGTCCTGCATGGTCTGCAATTCCGTATATTCCTTCTGCAGTTCTGCTTCCTGATTTTCCACGTCAGTAACAATTTTCTGAAATTCTACCAGCATATTCCTGTCATATCCGGATATCGTACTGATATACTCTGCATTATTCAGAAATTCACCGATCGATTTTGACGAACATAAAATCTCAACAAATCCGGTATTTCCATTTTCATACATAAAGCGGATTCTCTTTTTCATGTTCTCATACTGATCATTCTCATCTGCTTTCGCCAGGATCAGTTCATCTTCTTTATCCGAAATTTCATTTTCTTTTGTAGAAATCTTCTTCTTTGTAGTTTCCATCTCTGCTGCCAGCTTTTTCAACTGATCCGCCAGAGATGTCTTTTCATTTTCTGCAGCTTTCTTTTTATTTTCTAATTCTTCTGCTTTTTTCTTTGTATCATCAATTTCAGCCGCATATGTCTGCACAAACATTCCACCCGCAAGTGAAACTGTCAGCAAAAGACTTATCATCTTCTTTCTGTTTATCATATGTTATCCCTTTCCGGATCAGAACCGTTACACTTTCAGATGCTTACGGATTGTGAAGAAACTTCCCACAAAACCGATACCCACACCAAGTGCAATACCTATTGGAAGTAATGTCTTATACACCGTTACTACCGGAAGGAAATCTACAATGTTGTTCAGAAGACTGAACTTGGTCATGATATATGTAATCGCTTTATCATACATAAAATACAGAAGTACCAGCGGAATAACTGCTCCGAGTGCTCCGATGATCACACCTTCAATTACGAACGGTGCACGGACGAATCCATCTTTTGCCCCGATATATTTCATGATCGCAATCTCTTCCCGTCTTACTGTAATACCCATAGTAACTGTATTACTGATCAGGAAAATGGATACTGCAAGAAGAATCGCAATAATTGCCACAGACACATATCCGACCAGTTTATTCACACTTGTCAGCGTCTTTGCCACCACGTCTGATTTGTTAACTTTACGTACTCCTTCCAATGATTTTGCAAAAGCTACAACGCTCTTCTGCTTGGACACATCTGAAAGATATACTTCATAGTTATCAGAATTAGCAAGAGGGTTATCACTTTTAAACCCTTCTGCCAGATCACTGGATTCTCCAAAATACTGATCTTTAAATTTATTCCATGCATCATCTGCACTTACATAATTCACCTTCAGTACACCGTCTTCTTTCTTAAGCTGGGCACCGATTGAATCTTTCTGTTCCTGTGTTGTATCCTCGTTGAAAAATACGGTGATTGCCACACCTTCTTCTGCTTTTTCCACGATATAATTAAAGTTTACTACAATGGAATAGAACAGTCCAAACAGGAAGATGCATGCCGCCATCGTTGCAATTGAAGCAATGGAAAACATCTTATTTCTGCGGATGTTCTTAACTCCTTGTTTCATCGAATATCCTATTGTACTAATTCTCATGCTTGTACCCACCTTTTTTCTCGTCGCTTACAATGACACCTTTTTTCATTGTAACAACGCGCTTCTGCATTTCATTAACGATTTCCTGGTTATGTGTAACGACCAGAACCGTAGTTCCTCTGTCATTTGCTTCTTCCAACAGCTTCATGATCTCCCATGAGTTTGTCGGATCCAGGTTACCGGTAGGCTCATCCGCAAGAAGAATCGCAGGCTCATTTACAATTGCTCTCGCAATCGCAACACGCTGCTGTTCACCACCGGATAATTCCTTTGGAAATGCTTTGTATTTCTGGGCAAGCCCTACCAGTGACAATGCCGCTGGTACTTTTTTCTTGATTATTCTCGTAGGTGTCTCCGTTACTCTCTGTGCAAACGCAATATTTTCATAGATATTGCGGTCTTTTAACAGACGGAAATCCTGGAATACGACACCGATATTTCTTCTGTACATCGCTACTTTACGATGTCTCATACGGCTTAAGTTATTACCGTTTACGATGATCGTTCCAGAAGTAGGTTCCAGTTCTTTCATGATAAGCTTGATCAACGTAGACTTACCCGAGCCGCTGTCTCCTACGATAAATACAAATTCACCCTGCTCAATCTTCAGATTGATTCCATTCAGGGCTGCAACCCCTTTTGAGTACTCTTTCGTTACTTCTCTTAGTTCAATCATATGTTCCTCCTGATTATTAATACTCCAGCGACTCCATATACTTCATATACTTCACTACCATAAGTGCGATCTTGAACGTAATGGCGTCTTCAAACACACGAAGATCCAGACCGGTGCTCTTCTGCAGTTTGTCCAGTCTGTATACCAGTGTATTACGGTGTATATATAATTGTCTGGATGTTTCTGATACGTTCAGATTATTCTCAAAGAATTTATTGATCGTTGTCAATGTCTCCTCGTCAAAGTCATCCGGCGATTTCCCCTCAAAAATCTCACGTATGAACATCTTGCAAAGCGGAATCGGCAGCTGATAGATCAGACGTCCAATTCCCAAAGCACTGTACGCAATAACACTCCGTTCGCTGAAGAATATCTTGCCGACATCAAGAGCAAGTTTTGCTTCTTTGTAGGATTTTGAAACCTCTTTGATATCACCAACAACTGTTCCATATGCAATCAGAACATCTTCTTCCCCGTCTTCTTTCAGGAGCGTATACATATTCTCAGCAATTTTCTCCAGTTCTGCATGACCGTCATTTGGTTCCAGTTCTTTTACTACAATAATATTTTTCTCATCGACAGCAGTCACAAAGTCCCTGGTACGGTTGCCAAGAAGATTTCTGACATTGTCGAGCGCATTCGTATCTTTTTCGTGCTTTGTTTCAATAATAAAGATAACACGTCTTACTTCTGTGTCAATATGTAATTTCTTAGCACGGTTGTAAATATCTACCAGCAGCAGATTATCCAGCAGCAGGTTTTTGATAAAATTATCTTTATCAAATCTTTCTTTATATGCTACAAGAAGATTCTGAATCTGAAAGGCTGCAATCTTGCCTACCATGTAAACATCATCGCTTCCTCCATTGGCAAGAAGGATATATTCTAACTGATGTTCATCAAAAATCTTAAAAAACTGATATCCCTGTACGACCTGACTGTCTGCCGGGGATTCAACAAAGGAGATAACCTCCTCTACATAGTTCTCCTGTTCTGAAAATGTGCTTGCAAGAGATTTACCGTCTGTGTCCATCACGCAAAAGTCAATTCGTGTAATCCCTTTCAATCCTTCAATTGTGTTTTGAAGTATTTGATTAGATATCATATTCCATCTCCTCCACTCTTTTCAATATACATTTT
>JBNMJT010000098.1:0-8711 GCA_050873945.1 Dorea sp. | reverse complement strand
TCCTAATATAGCACATATCGTTACGAAAAGAAAAATGGCTACAAAGCCCATGTTTACTGGGTTTGTAGCCATTTTTTATCTTTCCAACTGTCAAAGATGGGAGTTTATCACATTTTTTGAAATTTACAAGTATTTAGTTCTAAAATGCTGATTTGATTCATAGACTTTGTAATGACTCAAAATACGATTCAGAGGAAGGGAGATTACAAAATTATGTCAGATAAGATGATTGAGAACAACCAGGTAACTATTATGGGAGAGATCGTATCCCCGTTTTCATTCAGCCATGAAGTGTTCGGAGAAGGCTTTTATATGGTGGAAGTGGACGTAAAAAGACTCAGCAATTCCAAAGACCGGATACCACTGATGATTTCGGAACGTCTGATTGATGTTTCGAAGGATTATACCGGGGAATTTATTATGGTAAACGGACAATTCCGGTCTTACAACCGACATGAAGAGATGAAAAACAGACTGATCCTGTCTGTTTTTGTCAGAGAACTTTCTTTTGTAGAAGAGGAGCTTGACGGTGCAAAGACGAATCAGATCCTGCTGGATGGATATATCTGTAAACAGCCGGTGTACAGAAAAACACCGCTTGGAAGAGAAATCGCAGACCTGTTACTGGCGGTAAACAGACCATATGGAAAATCCGATTATATCCCATGCATCTGCTGGGGAAGGAATGCAAGATTTGCCTCTGCTTTTGAGGTAGGGGAGCATGTGCAGGTGATCGGAAGAATTCAGAGCCGTGAATATACGAAGAAGATCACAGAGACAGAAACACAGAAAAGAGTTGCCTATGAAGTGTCAGTCAGCAAATTAGAATGCATGGAAGAATAAAAAAAGTGAAGGTTCTGATCGGAAGTTCGGCAAGGGTTCGGATTGACATCATATTTAATTGATGATAGAATTTCATTAGATTATATGAAAGTCAGGAGGATCACTATGGCTATTTTTACAGGAGCCGGCGTGGCAATTGTCACACCATTTAATGAAGATGGAAGTATTAATTATGATAGACTTGATGAATTGATTGAGTTTCATTGTGAACATAAAACAGACAGCATTGTAATCTGCGGTACAACAGGAGAGTCTGCTACCATGACAGAAGAAGAACATATGCAGTGTGTGAAATTCACGATTGACCGTGTGAATAAGAGAGTTCCGGTTATTGCGGGAACAGGTTCTAATTGTACACGTACTGCGATTGATATGTCGAAAGAAGCTTCAGAGTACGGAGCGGACGGACTGCTTCTGGTTACCCCTTATTACAATAAGGCGACTCAGAACGGACTGATCGGACATTTCAGCGCGGTAGCGAAAGAAGTAACAGCACCGATCATTATGTACAGCGTTGCCAGCAGAACAGGATGCAACATTGAACCTGCAACAGCTGCAAAACTGGTAAGGGATGTAGATAATATTGTAGGTATCAAAGAAGCATCAGGTAATATCTCGCAGGTTGCAAAGATCATGAACCTGACAGACGGTAATATTGATGTATATTCCGGAAATGACGACCAGATCGTACCGGTATTATCACTTGGCGGAAAGGGTGTAATCTCTGTACTGTCGAATGTGGCACCGGATGAAGCACATGATATCTGCGAGATGTATTTTAACGGAGATGTAAAAGGAAGTGCAGCACTTCAGCTGAAGGCACTCCCGCTGATCGAGCAGTTATTCTGTGAAGTGAATCCAATCCCGGTTAAGAAAGCAATGCAGCTGATGGGAGTTGACTGTGGTCCGCTTCGCATGCCGCTTACAGAGATATCCCCTGAACATGAGAAGAATCTTGCTCAGGCAATGAAAGATTTCGGTATTCAGTTAGTATAATAAAAAAAGACAGAAGGATATCATACATCTATGGTATCCTTTGTTTTTATCAGCATGTATACAGAGGAGGACAAGAACATGGTAAAAGCAATTATGCATGGATGCAACGGACACATGGGCCGTGTTATTACAGATATTATTAAGAACACAGAAGGAATTGAACTCGTAGCAGGTATTGATAAGTATACAAAAGTACCAAATGATTATCCGGTGTTTGAAACGATTGATGCATGTGATGTAGAAGCTGACGTTATCATTGATTTTTCGAATGCGGCAGCAGCAGATGACTTATTGGATTACTGCATGGAGAAGCAGGTACCGGTCGTACTTTGTACAACGGGCCTTTCGGAAGAACAGCTTGCAAAAGTGGAAGAATCCGCAAAGAAAGTAGCAGTATTAAAATCTGCAAACATGTCACTGGGAATCAACTTGCTTCTGAAGATTCTTCAGGATGCAACCAAGGTACTTTCACCGGCAGGATATGATATCGAGCTGGTAGAGAAGCATCATAATCAGAAACTGGACGCACCAAGCGGTACTGCACTTGCTCTGGCTGATTCCATCAATGAAGCAGCAGATAACCAGTATCATTATGTATATGACAGAAGCCAGGTACGCCAGAAACGTGACGGCAAAGAAATCGGCATCTCAGCTGTACGTGGTGGAACGATCGTCGGAGATCATGAGGTGATCTTTGCAGGACAGGACGAAGTGATCGAATTCAAACATACAGCATACTCCAAAGCCGTATTTGGAAAAGGTGCAGTAGAGGCTGCGAAGTTCCTGGCAGGAAAACCGGCAGGAAGATATGATATGTCAGATGTGATCCAGTTCTAAAATGTAATAGAATCGTATCAAAAAAGAGAGTTATCTCGAAAAAACAAAATACCAAGGGAGACCGGGAGGTAATTATGAGACAATTAGAGGAACGTTATCTGGAAAGACTTTCTCAACTGTATCCGACCATCGCCAAAGCTTCCACAGAAATCATCAATCTGTAGGCGATTTTAAATCTGCCAAAGGGCACAGAACATTTTCTGACAGACATTCACGGGGAATATGAGGCATTCGCACATGTTCTGAAGAATGGCTCTGGTTCTGTGCGCCGTAAAATTGATGATGTATTCGGTAATACTCTGAGTAGCAGGGACAAACAGGCCCTTGCTACTCTTATTTATTATCCGAAAGAGAAGATGGACCGGATCAAGAAAACGGAAAAGAATATGGAAGACTGGTATAAGATCACACTGTACCGTCTGATCGAAGTGTGTAAAAGAACTGCAAGCAAATATACCAGATCAAAAGTCAGAAAAGCATTGCCGGCAGATTTTGCTTATGTGATTGAAGAACTGATCACGGAGAAAAATGATATGACGGATAAAGAGTCTTATTATAATGCAATCGTCAGCACGATTATCCGTATCGGAAGAGCAGAAAAATTCATCATTGCCATGAGTGAACTGATCCAGCGGCTGACGGTAGATCATCTGCATATTGTAGGAGATATTTACGACAGAGGACCGGGACCGCATATTATCATGGATAAGCTGATGGATTATCATTCTGTAGATATCCAGTGGGGCAATCATGATGTCCTGTGGATGGGTGCGGCAGCCGGACAGAGAGGATGTATTGCAAATGTGATCCGTATCTGCGCAAGATATGGAAATCTGGATATTCTGGAAGAAGGATATGGAATCAATCTGCTGCCGCTGGCGACATTTGCCATGAATACATACCGGGATGATCCGTGCGAATGCTTTAAATTAAAAGGCAGTCCGGATTACAGCGCAAGTGAGATGCTGATGGATGTGAAGATGCACAAGGCAATTTCGGTGATCCAGTTCAAGGTGGAAGGACAGATCATTAAGAAAAATCCGGGATTTAAGCTGGATAAGCGGAATCTGCTGCATCATATCGATTATGAAAAAGGCACGATCGAACTGGATGGAAAAGAATACAAACTGCTGGATTCGAATTTCCCGACGATTGATCCGAAAAGACCATATGCGCTCACAAAAGAAGAAGAGGATATTATGGAGCGCCTGGAACGTGCATTTGAAAACTGTGAAAAACTGCAGAACCATATGCATTTTCTATTAAATAAAGGTGGATTATATAAAGTATATAACGGCAATCTGCTGTATCATGGATGTGTTCCGTTAAAAGAGGATGGAAGTCTGAAGAGTGTAAGAATTTTCGGACATACATATAAGGGTAAGAGTCTCTATGAAGTCCTTGAAAGCTATGTAAGAAAAGGATTCTATGCTATGGATTCCAAAGAGAAAGAACGCGGAAAGGATATCATGTGGTATATCTGGCTGAGTGAGAATTCACCGCTGTTCGGAAAGGATAAGATGGCGACATTCGAACGCTATTTCCTGGCAGAAAAAGAGACACATAAAGAGAAAAAGAATCCATACTATCTGTTACTGGAAGACGAAAAGGTGATCGATCGTATCCTGAAAGAATTCGGTCTGGAAAATGAAGATGCGCATATTATCAACGGTCATGTACCGGTAAAGTGCAAAGATGGGGAAAATCCGATCAAGTGCGGTGGAAAAGTTCTGGTGATCGACGGTGGATTTTCAAAAGCGTACCAGAAAGAGACCGGTATCGCCGGATATACATTGATCTACAATTCTTATGGTCTGATCCTGGCTGCACATGAGCCATTTGAATCTACAGAAGCGGCCATTGAAAAAGAAAGCGATATCCACTCGGACAGTACTGTGGTAAAACGGACAATGGAACGTAAAAAAGTAGAAGATACCGACGTGGGAAAACATCTGAAAGAGCAGATATCAGATCTGGAAGTGCTTCTGGCAGCATACAGAAGCGGTATTATAGCGGAGCGGCTGTAGGAATGTAAAAATGTAAAAAAATACCAGCATCTTAAACTGTCCGGTTCTGTATATATTTTCAAAAAATGCAGATATTACTGACAACAAGTAATACTTGATGATAGATGAAAATATACGAAAGGGAGATTGTGAAAATGAAACAATGGAAAAAAATGATGCTGGTGTTGATGTGCGCAGGAGCGATGTCCGGTCTGACCGCCTGCGGAAATAATACAGATGATAATGCGGCAAATGATAATTCTGCAACCGAGGGAACAACCGGGAATACATTAGATAATGATGGGACAACTAAGGATGATGTTACGGACCGTAATGATGGGAATGACGGTGTGATGGATGAAATCGGAGATGATGTAGAAGATGGTGTGGATGATATCGCAGATGATCTGGATCCGGATGACGACCAGAATGCAACAGACAAGATGAATGACGGAACAACAGACCAGACAAGAGATAATACCGGAAAAAGCGATACGAAAAATACCAGATAGAGGCAGGCACACCGGATTGTTGCAATATTAAGAAAGCATAAAACAAGGATGTGGGGAGAGAAAGATCAAAATCTTCCCCACATCCTTGTTTTGGTAAAAAAGTATGATAAAATACTAAAAAACGAAAAGAAAAGGAGAAACAGCATATATGAAATTCAGACCATGCATTGATATACATAACGGAAAAGTAAAACAGATTGTCGGAGGGAGTCTTCTGGATCAGGGGGATCAGGCGGAAGAGAACTTTTCGGCAGATCAGGAAGCAGATTATTTTGCAGAATTGTATAAAAAAGACGGACTGAAAGGAGGACATGTAATTCTCCTGAATCCGGCGTCATCAGAGTATTATGGGCAGACAAAAAAACAGGCACTGAAGGCATTACATGCGTATCCGGGAGGACTGCAGATCGGAGGCGGGATTACTGCAGAAAATGCGGCAGAATATATGAAAGCCGGTGCAAGTCATGTGATCGTGACCTCGTATGTATTTAAGAATGGTGAAATCTACTGGGACAACTTGGAGAAACTGTGCAGGGCAGTGGGAAAAGACCATGTGGTTCTGGATCTTAGCTGCAGAAAAAAGGACGGAACATACTATATTGTAACCGACCGCTGGCAGACATTTACCAATGTGGAGCTGGGAACAGAGATCCTTGACAGACTGTCGGGATATTGTGATGAATTCCTGGTACATGGCGTGGATGTGGAAGGAAAAGCTTCCGGGATAGAGAAAGATCTGATTGAGATCCTGAAGAAGGCAGAGATTCCGGTGACTTATGCAGGTGGTATCGGAAGTATGGAAGATCTGGAAGTGATCCGCAGAATCGGAAATGAACAGATCGATTTTACGATTGGAAGTGCACTTGATCTGTTCGGTGGAAAGATTCCTTATGAGATAATAAAAGCGTATCATTAACATACGATGCGGGAATAAAAAAGAAATGTCCCATAAACAGGTCGTAAATAAAGTGTTAACACTTTATAAATCGGTTGAATTGAGGTATGGATAGTGATAAAATAATGGATAAAGTGGTCGTTTTGCGGCCTGAAAGAGAAATAAGGAGTATACATCGAATGAATATTATACAGAAAATATTTGGAACTCACAGTCAGAATGAGTTGAAAAGAGTATATCCGATCGCAGATGCAGTCATGGCACTGGATGAAGATATGCAGAGACTTTCAGATGAAGAACTGAAAGCAAAGACAAAAGAATTTAAGGACCGTCTGGAAAATGGCGAGACTTTAGATGATATTCTCCCGGAGGCTTATGCGGTAGTAAGAGAAGCAGCAAGCCGTGTGCTGGGAATGAAGCATTACCGTGTGCAGATCATCGGTGGAATCATCCTGCATCAGGGACGTATCGCAGAGATGAAAACCGGTGAAGGTAAAACACTGGTTGCAACGCTTCCTTCTTATCTGAATGCACTGGAAGGAAAAGGAGTACATGTGGTAACTGTCAATGACTATCTGGCAAAACGTGATGCGGAACGGATGGGGCAGGCACACGAATTCCTCGGACTGACCGTAGGTGTGGTGCTGAACAGTATGGATAATGATGAGAGACGTGCCGCATATGAATGTGATATCACTTATGTAACGAATAATGAGCTTGGATTCGATTATCTGAGAGATAACATGGTGATCTATAAAGAACAGCTGGTTCAGAGAGGTCTGAATTATGCCCTGATCGATGAGGTCGATTCCGTACTGATCGATGAGGCAAGAACACCACTTATTATTTCAGGACAGAGCGAGAAATCCACAAAACTTTATGAAGCATGCGATATACTTGCACGCCAGCTGGAACGTGGAGAGGCCAGTGGTGAGTTCACCAAGATGAATGCCATCATGGGTGAGGATATCGAAGAGACCGGAGATTTCATTGTGAATGAAAAAGAGAAGAATATCAACCTTACCGAAGACGGGGTGAAGAAAGTTGAAAAATTCTTCCATATCGACAATCTTGCAGATTCCGACAATCTGGAGATCCAGCATAATATCATCCTTGCACTGCGTGCGCACAATCTGATGTTCCGTGACAAGGATTATGTAGTAAAAGATGATGAAGTACTGATCGTAGATGAGTTTACCGGCCGTATCATGCCGGGACGCCGTTATTCCGACGGACTGCATCAGGCAATCGAAGCGAAGGAACATGTAAAGGTTAAGAGAGAAAGTAAGACACTGGCAACCATTACATTCCAGAACCTGTTCAATAAATATACGAAGAAATCAGGTATGACAGGTACAGCTCTCACCGAAGAAAAAGAGTTCCGTGAGATCTATGGAATGGACGTTATCGAGATCCCGACAAATGTACCTGTACAGCGTAAGGATCTGGAAGATGCCGTATATAAGACACAGAAAGAAAAATTCAGAGCTGTATGTGATGCAATCGAAGAAGCGCATGCAAAACATCAGCCGGTACTGGTAGGTACGATCACAATCGACAATTCCGAACTGTTAAGCGGCATGTTAAAACGCCGTGGTATCAAGCATAACGTATTGAATGCGAAGTTCCATGAACTGGAGGCTGAGATCGTTGCACAGGCTGGTATTCACGATGCAGTAACGATCGCAACAAACATGGCAGGCCGTGGTACGGATATCAAGCTGGACGATGAAGCAAGAGCAGCCGGTGGTCTTAAGATCATCGGAACCGAGCGTCATGAATCCAGACGTATTGATAATCAGCTGCGTGGACGTTCCGGACGTCAGGGAGATCCGGGAGAATCCAGATTCTACATTTCTCTGGAAGATGATCTGATGAGACTGTTCGGATCGGAGAGACTGATGAATGTATTCAATACACTTGGTGTGGAAGACGGTGAACAGATCGAGCATAAGATGCTTTCCAGTGCGATCGAAAAAGCGCAGGAGAAGATCGAAAGCAACAACTTTGGAATCCGTAAAAACCTGCTGGAATATGACCAGGTAATGAACGAACAGAGAGAGATCATCTACGAGGAAAGACGTCACGTGCTGGATGGAGACAACATGCGTGATTCTATCTTCCATATGATGAATGATTATGTAGAAAATGTCGTAGATATGGTGATCAGTCCGGATCAGGATTACGATGAATGGAATCTGACAGAACTGAATCTGACGATCCGCAATACAATTCCGATGGAAGTGATCACAGAAGAAGATGTCAAAGACATCAGCCAGAAAGAACTGAAGCATCTGCTGAAAGAACGTGCTGCAAAGGTTTATGAGGCGAAAGAATCAGAATTCCCGGAACCGGAGCATATGCGTGAGATTGAGCGTGTCGTTCTTCTGAAAGTAATTGATGCAAAATGGATGGATCATATCGATGATATGGACCAGCTGCGCCAGGGAATCGGTCTTCAGGCTTATGGACAGAGAGATCCAAAGGTTGAATACAAGATGATCGGATATGATATGTTCGGTGAAATGACACGTGCGATCGAAGTGGATACTGTAAGACTTCTCTTCCATGTCAATGTAGAACAGAAGGTAGAAAGAGAACAGGTTGCAAAAGTAACCGGTA
>JBNMJT010000097.1:0-9009 GCA_050873945.1 Dorea sp. | reverse complement strand
GTGGAGAAGCAGCCTCTCGGATACCCGAGTGCAGGAAGTACATTTAAGCGCCCGGAAGGATATTTTGCAGGAAAACTGATCCAGGATGCGGGACTTCGCGGATTCCAGGTTGGCGGAGCGCAGGTGTCTGAAAAGCACTGTGGATTTGTGATCAATAAAGATCAGGCTACGGCGTCAGATGTAATGAATCTGATGAACCAGGTGTCTGATAAGGTATATGAAGCATTTGGAGTACGGCTGGAGCCGGAAGTAAAGAGACTGGGAGAGTTCTAAGATGAGATGTGTGATCGTTACCGGAATGTCCGGAGCTGGAAAAAGTACAGCACTCAAGATGCTGGAAGATATGGGATATTTTTGTGTAGATAACTTACCGGTACCGCTGATTCCAAAGATGGCGGAACTGTTAAGTGTGCCGGGAACGGAGATCAACAAGGCGGCACTTGGAGTGGACATCCGAAGTGGACAGAATTTCCATGAACTGGAGAAGATTTTAAAAGATCTGGATCAGTCGGGAACAAGATTTGAGATCCTGTATCTGGAATCCAGTGATGATGTATTGATCAAAAGGTATAAAGAGACGAGAAGATTCCATCCGTTATCCGGAAAAGACGGAAGAGTGGAGGAAGGAATTAAAGAAGAAAGAAAGAGACTGAAATTCTTAAGAGAACGTGCAGACTATCTGATCGACAGCAGTCACATGCTTACAAGAGAACTGCGCGCAGAATTGTCGAAGATTTTTGTGGAAAATAAAGAATATAAGAATCTGTATATATCGGTATTGTCATTTGGGTTCAAATATGGAATCCCGGCAGATGCGGATCTTGTGTTTGATGTACGTTTTCTGCCAAATCCATATTATATTGATGAACTGCGCCCAAAAAGCGGTAATGATAAAGAAGTCCGGGAATATGTTATGAATAATGATAAAGCCAGGGAATTCCTCGTTAAGCTTACTGATATGGTAGAATTTCTGATTCCGAATTATGTGCAGGAAGGCAAGACACAGCTGGTAATTGGAATTGGATGTACCGGAGGAAAACACAGGTCAGTTACGCTTGCGAATGAATTATATGAAGCATTAAGCAGAAATGATAATTATGGTATCCGTATAGAGCACCGTGATATAGGAAAGGATGCTATCACCAAAGCGAGGTAGGAAGTCAGATGTCGTTTTCGGGAAAAGTAAAAGAAGAATTATTGGAGCATTATGCCAGAGCCAGACATTGTGATATAGCAGAATTATCTGCAATTGTCCATATGTCCGGAGAATTCGGGACGGGGCAGAAAGGCGTATGTTGTCTTAAGGTACATACGGAAAATCTGGGGGTTGCAAGAAAATGCTTTACATTATTGACAAAAACGTTTAATATAAAGACTGATACCGTAGTCCGCAGAAATGCAGGAAAAGATAACTACAGTTATTATATTTACGCAAAAGGTGAAGAACTGCTTGCAATCCGTGATACGATCGTACAGGCAGTCTGTTGCAAGAGGGCATATATCAGGGGCGCATTTATAGCATCGGGGTCTATGAGTGATCCGAGTAAGTCCTATCATTTTGAAATTGTATGTAATACTGAAGAACAGGCAGAGCATCTCAAAGATATGATCAACAGCTTCGATGTAGAGGCGAAGATCGTACAGCGTAAAAAGACATATGTGGTATATCTGAAAGAAGGATCACAGATCGTAGACATTCTGAATGTGATGGAGGCGCATGTGGCGCTGATGGAACTGGAGAATGTGCGCATTATGAAAGAGATGCGTAATTCTGTGAACCGTAAAGTGAACTGCGAAACTGCTAATATTAATAAAACCGTATCTGCTGCAGTCAGGCAGATGGAGGATATTACATATATCAGAGATCAGATCGGTTTTGACAAGCTGCCGGAAGGTTTAAGAGACGTTGCCCTTACGCGTCTGGCATATCCGGAAGCAGCTTTAAAAGAACTGGGACAACTGATGGCGAACCCGCTTGGTAAATCAGGGGTAAATCATCGACTCAGGAAGTTAAGTGAAATAGCACAAAGGTTAAGGGAACAGCAAGGAGGAGCAAGTCGTTATGATTAGAAAGCCTGTTACCATTCAAAACAACATGGACATGGAAGACCGTCCGGTGGCTCATCTTGTACAGGAAGCAAGCCAGTATGCGAGCCAGGTATATATTCTGATGGGAAGCAAAAAGATTAACGCAAAAAGTATTATGGGAATGATGAGCCTGAAACTTCAGAAGGGCGAGGATGTTACGATCGTAGCAGAAGGCCAGGATGAAGATGCAGCCGTAAGTGGTGTGGCAACATTTCTTGGAGCACAGAAATAAGACAGAAAATATAGAAATAATATGAAAAAATAAAGGGGCCGTTGTAATGGGAGTTGCAATAGCCTCTTCATTGTTAACAAAAAAGATAAGGAGGAGGCATGTTTTATGAAGCGTTTGCTTTTTATCTATAATCCACATGCAGGAAAAGAACTTTTAAAACCGAAGCTTGCTGATGTCATTGATATTTTCGTGAAGGCCGGATACGAGGTTGTGGCATATCCGACACAGGCATACCGTGATGCCTATAAGAAGATCAGGAAATATGACTCCAGCGAGTACGATCTGGTTGTGTGCAGCGGGGGAGATGGAACCCTTGACGAAGTCGTAACCGGTATGATGAAGCGCGACAGGGATAAGAGAGAGCCGATCGGTTACATACCGACCGGTACGACGAATGACTTTGCAAGCAGCCTTCATATTCCGAGAGGGTTATTGGAAGCGGCAGACAATGCAGTGAACGGGGAAGTCTTTTCCTGTGATGCAGGAAGATTTAATGATGATATTTTCGTATATATTGCAGCGTTCGGACTTTTTACAGACGTGTCCTACCAGACAAAGCAGTCGATGAAAAATGTACTGGGACATCTGGCGTATGTACTGGAAGGAGCAAAGCGTCTGTTCAATATTCCATCTTATAAGGTGAAAGTGACACATGATGATGAAGTGATTGAAGATGAATTCGTATATGGTATGGTTACGAATTCAAGATCAGTCGGCGGATTCCGTAATCTGGTCGGAAAACAGGTAGGCTTCGATGATGGAGTCTTCGAAGTGACGCTGATCAAGACACCGAAGAATCCGATTGAATTACAGGAGATCATTGCGGCACTGATGATCGAGCAGATGGATTCCAAATATATGTATACATTCAAGAGCGGACGCATTATGTTCGAATCGATCGAAGAGATTCCGTGGACGCTGGATGGGGAATTCGGCGGCGAGCATGATGAAGTCGTGATCGAGAACCTGAATAAAGAGCTTCAGATCATGGTTCCTGGAACGCATGAAGAAGACTAAAAATCGATGAATTGTAGAAAAATACAAAAAATTTAAAAAAATTAAAAAAAGTACTTGCCTTTTTGCGAAATCCTTGCTATACTAGGCAAGTACCAAACAAATGGCTCCGTGGTCAAGCGGTCAAGACGCTAGCCTCTCACGCTGGAATCAGGGGTTCGATTCCCCTCGGAGTCACTGAGATCTGCAGAATGTTCTGCAGATCTTTTTTCTTTTTAATCTAAGTATGCAAGAGAAAAGGCTGATGATAAGTTCTCTGTATATCACTAAAAATATTCGAAGTAAATCTAATAAAATTTATTTATTAATTTTATAGATAGAATCTATAACACACCCTTTATATAAAGAAAAACAATTTCAACAAGCAGACAATAAATGCTACTATTGAAGCAGTCAGAAAGGAATAGGAATTATGAAAAATCTTTTGATAGTATCTCATTGTATTTTGAATAATGCGGCAAAAGTAGAACAGGATGAAGCTGAGCTGGCTGAAGAATATAAAATCCGTGAAGAACTGTTGCAGCTTATTTTGAAAAAAGATGTACAGCTGCTTCAACTGCCTTGTCCGGAATTTATTATGTATGGATCTCAGAGATGGGGACATGTGAAGAACCAGTTTCAACATCCATTTTACATGGAACAATGCCGTAAAATTCTTGAACCGGTTCTGCTTCAGTTAGAGGAATACGCACAACATGTGGAAAAATTTCATGTTCTGGGGATTGTTTCTGTAGAGGGCAGTCCGAACTGTGGATATCATCTTACCTGTGAAGGAGAATGGAAGGGTGAGATCGGTACGGATGAAAAAAGAATACAGGACATTCAGAATTCTCTGAAAATGACAGAAAATCCGGGTGTGTACATGGAAGTACTGGAAAAAGAACTTCAAAAAAGAAATATGGAGATTCCTATTGTGACGATGAAAGAAGCAGTGCAACTGCTGAATAACTAAAGGTTAGAGAGAAAAGAGGAGAACAAAATGAAAAACAGAAAAGTCTATGTAACAACTTTTTGCGGTGTTGCAGTAGCAATGAACATCGTGCTTGGAATTATCACATCGGCACTGGGAATCCCGTTGTATCTGGATACACTGGGAACCGTGCTCTCCGCAGCAATTCTTGGTCCGGTACCGGGAATTATCGTAGGAGCATTGAGTAATATTATTACAGGTCTGATCTATAGTGTGTCAGATATCCCGTTCTGTCTGGTAAATATGGCAGTAGGTCTGATCGTAGGTCTTGTGGCAAAAAAATGGAAATTTGGAATCGTACCTGCAGTGATTACAGGTATTGCACTTAGCTTTATCTGCCCGGCAATTGGAACACCAATCGGAATCTATGTATATGGTGGTCTGAATGGATCTGTATCTGATATGCTGGTAATGTCACTGGTACAGGGTGGAAAATCAATTTTCCAGGCTTCATTCCTTAGAAATGTTGCATCAAACTTAATTGATAAGATTGGAACATGTATTATTGGATGCCTGCTCATTAAGGCAATGCCGATGAGATTCCTGGATAATTTTAAGAAAGAGGCATAAATCTCATATGATAAAGATTGAAAATCTGGTACATAAGTATACGATATGGAAAGATGAAAATACAAAAAGTGAGAAGACAGTATTGGACGGAATATCATTAGATATTCCGTCTGGTCAGTTTGTGGCAATTTTAGGACCGAATGGTTCCGGAAAGTCTACATTGGCAAAGCATTTAAATGTACTGCTGCTTCCGAATGAAGGGACGGTATGGATTGACGGGAAAGATACGCATGCAAAAGAAAGACTCTGGGAAATCAGAAGTCAGGTCGGTATGGTATTTCAGAACCCGGACAATCAGATCATCGGGACCAGTGTAGAAGAAGATGTTGCATTTGGTCCGGAAAATAAGAATGTAGAGCCGGAAAAAATAAGAAAAATTGTAGAAACTGTTTTGCGAAAAGTGAAGCTGTGGGAGCGGAGAAAGGCGTCACCTTCCAGATTATCCGGTGGACAGAAACAGAGGCTGGCAACAGCTGATGCTCTGGCAGGACTTCCGGGATGTCTGGTGTTAGATGAACCGACAGCTATGCTTGATCCGGATTCAAGAAAAGAAGTAATAAATATCGTGAAAGAATTGAATCGGAAAGAAGGAATGACGATTATTCTGATTACGCATCATACGGATGAAGTAGTAGATGCAGACCGTATTGTATTGATGAAGGATGGAAAAATTATCGGGGATGACATTCCGAAGAAAATATTTGCGGATTACGAATTGCTAAAAAAGGCAAAAATGGATATTCCACCGGTTGTAGAATTGGGAATGAGATTAGAAAAACAGCAAATTGGATTAGAGGGTCCGGTTTTACAGGAACAGGAAATGATCGAAAAAATCGTGAAACTATACAGAAGTAAATGTGGAGGCAAAAAGGATGCTGCAAGGTAAACATATCACATTTTCTTATTCGGATTCGGCAAAAGGGAAGATAGATGTTTTGAAAGATGTCTCATTTGAGATTAGAGAACATGATTTTATAGGACTGATTGGTACATCCGGATCGGGAAAGACAACATTGATCAAGCATCTGAATGGTCTGCTGAAGGCGGAATCGGGGGAGATCTTTTTCAATGGGGAAAATATATATAGTAAAAAATATCCGATTTCAAAATTAAGAAAAGAAGTTGGTCTTGTATTTCAGTATCCGGAGCAGCAATTATTTGGCAGGACGATTCTGAAAGATGTTATGTATGGACCGCTGAATCTTGGAATGAGTGAAGAAGAGGCTGAAAAGTCGGCAGTAGAAAGTCTGGAGCTTGTCGGGATCTCAAAAGAGTATTATCATTTGAGTCCGATGGAGCTTTCGGGAGGCCAGAAACGATGCGTTGCGATTGCGGGAGTACTGGCGATGCAGCCGGAGATATTGGTGTTAGACGAACCGGCAGCAGGACTTGATCCTGAAACAAAAAATGAGATATTCGAGTTGTTATGCAGGATAAGGAAAGAGCGAAATAATGCAATTGTGTTGGTTTCGCATCATATGGAAGATGTAGCGCAATTTGCTAACCGGGTATGGGTGATGCATGAAGGAAAGATCGCAATGGATGGAACTCCGGAAGAAGTATATGGAAGAGTGGAAGAGTTAGAAGGAATGCATATAGGAATTCCGCAGATTACACATTTGACATATTCGCTGATGCAGGAAGGTCTGCCTCTGCCGAGACCGGCGATCAGTGTGGCAGAAGCCGAAGAGATGCTGGTAAGAATATTTAAAGGAGAGAAGGAAATATGATTCGGGACATTACGATTGGAAGATATTATGATTCGGAATCTGTGATTCACCGGATGGATCCGAGAACAAAACTGATGGGAGTTCTGGTTTATATTATTTCTTTGTTTCTTGTGAAAAATGTCTGGTGGTATGCAGGATGTCTGGCTGTAATGCTGCTGCTCTATAAGCTTGCAAGGGTTCCTATGGGATATTTGTTAAAAGGCTTAAGAGGAATTCTTGTTCTGCTTTGCTTCACTTTTCTGTTCCGTATGCTGTATACACCGGGAGATGCGGTCGCATCTGTCTGGATATTTACCATAACAAAACAGGGAATATGGAAAGCTGTGCAGATGACAGCAAGGATAGCTTTGATGATCACAGGTGCGTCTCTGCTTTCGTACACATCAACGCCGAAAGAACTGGCAGATGGTCTGGAGAAGGCTTTTTCGGGATTCGGGAAGATTGGAGTCCCGGTACATGAGATGGCAGTGATTGTGATGATAGCATTCCGTTTTATTCCGATTATGCTGGAAGAGTTAAATGTGCTGATGGACGCACAGGCGGCAAGAGGCGCAAGGTTTGAAGAGGGAAATGTTGTCGAAAAATGTAAAGGGGTTATGACATTATTATTTCCGCTGTTTCTGATGACGGTCAGGAGATCATCAGATCTGGCTATGGCGATGGAAGCGCGGGGGTATACCGGAAGCACAGAAACTTCAAGAATGTATCCGTTGATATATAAAAAAGAAGACAGAGTGGGATATATTGTTATCTTGATATATCTTGCCGTTTTCATAATTGGCCGGATAAGTTTCTTGTCTTTTTAGAAGTTATGATATATAATGCAAGTGAAACAAATTTGTCATAGTGAAAGTAGTAATACTTATGGCATCAAGAATTGGAGGAATAACATATGTTAGTATCAGCAAAAGAAATGCTCGATAAGGCAGTAGAAGGTCATTACGCAGTAGGACAGTTTAACATCAATAACTTAGAGTGGACAAAATCTGTTCTTCTTACAGCAGAAGAGTTAAAGTCACCAGTTATCTTAGGTGTATCTGAGGGAGCTGGAAAATACATGACAGGATTCAAGACTGTAGCAGCTATGGTGAAAGCTATGATGGAAGAACTTAACATCACAGTTCCTGTAGCATTACACCTTGACCACGGAACATACGAAGGATGTAAGAAATGTATCGATGCAGGATTCTCTTCAATCATGTTCGACGGATCTAAATATCCAATCGAAGAGAACGTAGAGAAGACAAGAGAACTCATCGCTATCTGCAGAGAAAAAGGAATGTCTATCGAAGCCGAAGTAGGATCTATCGGTGGAGAAGAAGACGGAGTTATCGGTAAAGGTGAATGTGCTGATCCTAACGAGTGTAAGATGATCGCTGATCTCGGTGTTGACATGCTTGCAGCTGGTATCGGTAATATTCATGGAAAATACCCGGCTAACTGGGAAGGATTAAGCTTTGAGACTCTGGATGCTGTTCAGCAGCTGACAGGAAAAATGCCATTAGTTCTTCACGGTGGTACAGGAATTCCGGACGATATGATCAAGAAAGCAATCAGTCTCGGAGTTGCTAAGATTAATGTTAATACAGAGTGCCAGCTGTCATTCGCTGATGCTACACGTAAATATATTGAAGCAGGAAAAGATCTGGAAGGAAAAGGATACGATCCTCGTAAACTCCTGAAACCAGGTGCTGAAGCTATCCAGGCAACAGTTAAAGAGAAGATGGAATTATTTGGTTCAGTTGGAAAAGCTGAATAATTAAAAATTTTCACTTGCCTTTTTTGACTGGTTGAGTTATACTAACTGGCATAGGAAGAACAAAGGCGTTCCAACGGAAGTTGGAGTGCCTTTTTTCATATCAAAGTATGCAGAAAAAGCTGCGCAGGCAGGTTTGATGTATGTCTGGGAATGTACAGAGGATACATATTTTATGCATACTTTGGTATGAAATATCAACCCCAACATCACAATAAGAAAGGAAACGAGGAGACATGAGTGAAGCAATCAATGTAGCCAAGATATTTGGCGAAGACGTATTTAACGACACTGTAATGCAGGAACGTCTTCCAAAGAAAGTCTATAAGGATCTGAAGAAAACAATTGAAGAAGGTAAGGAATTAGACCTTGCTACGGCAGATGTAATTGCACATGAGATGAAAGAATGGGCAATTGAGAAAGGAGCTACACATTATACTCACTGGTTCCAGCCTCTGACAGGTGTAACTGCCGAAAAACATGATTCATTTATTTCAGCACCACTTCCAAATGGAAAAGTTCTGATGAGCTTTTCGGGAAAAGAGCTGATCAAAGGTGAACCGGATGCATCTTCATTCCCATCAGGAGGTCTTCGTGCAACATTTGAAGCAAGAGGATATACAGCATGGGATTGTACATCACCGGCATT
>JBNMJT010000096.1:0-9023 GCA_050873945.1 Dorea sp. | reverse complement strand
GTATGTTCTTTTAAGTATTCTTCTGTCTTCTCATCTACCGGGAAGATTCCATTCTTGGCTCCGGCTTCGATCGCCATATTTGCCATTGTGAATCTGTCCGCCATAGAAAGATTCTTGATTCCGTCTCCGGTAAATTCCATAGATTTGTAAAGTGCACCGTCCACACCAATCTTACCGATGATATGGATAATGATATCTTTACCGCTTACATATTTGCCAGGCTTTCCTGTCAGTACGAACTTGATCGCACTTGGAACTTTGAACCACAGCTCTCCCATTGCCATACCTGTTGCAATATCTGTTGTTCCGACACCTGTCGAAAATGCACCAAGTGCGCCGTATGTACAGGTATGTGAATCAGCTCCGATAATACATTCACCCGCTGCAACCACTCCTGCTTCCGGAAGAATTGCGTGTTCTACTCCTGATTTTCCCTGTTCAAAGTACCAGCTGAGCCCCTGATCTTTTGCGAACTCGCGGATTGCTTTTGAGTTTTCCGCAGACTTGATGTCTTTGTTCGGTGTGAAATGGTCCGGAACCAGAACTACTTTATCTTTATCAAATACTTTATCTGCCATCTGTCTGAAGATCGGCAGAGCCATAGGTCCTGTAATATCATTTGCCATGACTACATCTAATTTTGCTTCTATTAACTGACCGGCTGTCACGCTGTCGAGACCTGCATGTGCTGCCAGTATCTTCTGTGTCATCGTCATTCCCATAACGAATCTGCACCTCCTTGATTTCTCATAGTTTTATACTGTATTTTAGCACAGTAAAAAAGGGCATGCAAGAAATTATAAATTTTAGTGCATAATTTTTCAAAATGCATATTTCTTTTTACTTCTGCTTTTTAATATTATGCAGGTACGGAATTTCGATCGGATCGATCGGCGTCGCCGGATTTTCAATCTTTCCCTTCAGGGTTCTTTTATGCTTTTTAAGGAGTGCCCCGCCTTTGTTATAGAACCAGAATGAATAGGTCAGGATCTTATGCGCCGGTCCCATCTTGTCTTTGGCAGTCTTTCCATACAATACTCCGCCTGCCTCGATTGCAGCCTTGCTCCGTATCTGAGCAATCAGCTCCGTCTCACAGGTTACTCTCTCCGGAAGGATCGTATAGCCTGTCCCGATGCAGTCCGGTCTGTGTGCATCACTTCCGCCAATTCCCGGTTTTTTGTATTTTTCTGCAAGTTTTCTTGCTCCTTCGTTCGATTCTGCCGATTCACAGGCATTGAATGCCTCGATGAAATCAAATCTTTTGATCAGCTCCGGTGATTTATAGAATCTGCTCGTATTGGTAAAGCTCAGATATTTTTCCCCGCATGGATGTGCCGGTCCCAGAATTCCTCCGTGTCTGTGTACAAAGTCGATCAGAACAGACACCGGAAGTCCCTTCACTTCCAGGAGACGCATCTTTACTCCTTCCGGCATAATACAGATAATATGTCCGGCATCCAGGGTATCATACTCGATCCCTTTCAGCACTACAAAATCTTCATGTACCTTTCCTTTCATATGATATTTCCAGTGACGATAGCCATGATAAGTATCGTGATCCGTGATCAGCATCCCGTCAAATCCTTTTTCTTTCAAGGTCGTGATGTATTCGTCCAAGCTTACCCGGCTGTCTACTGAGCCTTCCCGCACATGGCAATGCATATCTAATTTCATAAGTAAGCCTCCTTAACTTTATTCTTAACAACATTATAGCACATCCCCTATAAAATACAATGAGCGTACACTCCTGCTTTCTTAGGACTTTCTTAATTACATAAGCTAATATCTATTATCTCCGATGGATAAAAAAATACCCGCCGCAGATTTTGTTTTTCTGCAACGGGTATACATATTTACCAATTTAATCAATATCATCAGCGTGAAGAACTACTACATCAGAATCATCCGTTTCAAAGATTTCCACATCATCTTCATCCAGGAATCCACCTTCCGGTTCATCCGGCATCCCATCTTCTACAACGTCATCATCGTCCGGTTCTTCTGTCTCATCCGGAATCTCTACATCAAATATTTCAGTTACTGTTTCTTCCTCATCATCTGCCTGCTCAACAGTATCCTCATGTTCTTCTGTATTGCTTCCGTCTGTCTCCCCATCATCCAGAAGCATTCTTGCTTTTTCCACCTCGGATTCCATCGATACCTGCTCTTTGATCTTTTTAGAGAAAATCTTCTCTTTCTTTCCAATCTTTCTGGACTGCATCATTGTCTGAACCACAATACCGATAACTGCAATTGCTGCACTCATCACATACCCGATCCAGCTGACTTTCGTCATTCCAAGAACAAACGGCAATGCCATTCCGGCTTCTACGCCACCCATAATTCCTGTCACAAAGATTACCAGAAATTCAGCAAAGATCACAGTCAGTATTGCCACAACCAGTGCAACTGCCGCACAGATACCTAGTACGATCACTGATTTTGTCTCAATCAGTGCTATAAATGTTCCAAAGGATCCCAAAAATGTCATTACAAATATTCCAAACTTGCGGAGCACTGCACAAAGAATACATAAAACAATGCCACATGCCGCAATTGCTATAAGAGTCTTTGTTGTATCAAACCCGACAGCTATTGAAACCACTGCTCCGATGGCAGCTCCTGTTCCCAGTCCCATAAGCGCAGAAATAACTCTTACAATCTTCAGACCAAATAAAGCAATAATTACACCGACTACAACCGTTGCAATCAGTACACCCATAACTTCCGGCGTCTTTGCTGCAACAAAGAAACTGGCCGGTCCATCTGCCGAATTCAAAACTGATGTTACATTCTCCATATTCATACTCGTATCTCCTTTACCCCTTATTACCTGCAAGGCATCTTCCGCCCGTAAAGCTTCTTCCGTTAACAGCTGACACCCGCATTCTTTAAGTATAAAAGGCTGTGTCTCCGAAGATTCACAGCCTTTGGTTCAACTATCCGCCTCTAGAATGCTACTGCTCCTGTCTCTGTTCCGTTAATGACATAGTATACTGCAGATTCTTCTGGTTTTATGTATAAATCCATCGTCTTGATATCTCCGACTTTCTTTCCAGAAGATGTCCATGCCTTCTTTACTCTTGCGATCATATCTTTTTCTTCTACCTGTTTTCCAAAGTATTCTACAAATGCATTTACTTTGATTTCCTTCTTAGCAGTTGTTTTTTTGGCAGTTGTCTTCTTTGTTGTTGTCTTCTTTGCAGCCGTTTTCTTTGCCGGTGCTTTTTCAGCAGTTTTCTTTACTGCTGTTTTCTTTTCTTCTGTCTTCGCTTCTGCCTTCTCCACTGCTGTTTCTGCTGTCTTTTTCTCAACGGCATCTTTTTTGACTGGTTCTGTCTTTGCTGCCTTTTCCTCAACTTTTTTCTCAGCCTTCTTTGTTTCCGGCTTAGCTGTTTCTTCTTTTGTGGTCGGTTTTACTGGCTCTGCCTTTGGAGCTGCTGCTTTCACGGGCTCCTTCTCTATCTTCTTTGGCTCTGCTGCTGCCACTGCCTTTACTGTCTCTGCTTTCTTAGTTGTCTCTGCTTTTTCTGATGTCTTTGTCTCTGTTGCAGTTACTTTCGCAGTTACATCCTTTGTGGTTGCTGTTGTTACTTTTTTTGTAGCCATTTCATTTCCTCCTAAATCTCTCTAAGCCTTATCACCTAGTTGTCAATATTATAACACATTCTTCCAAAAATGCAATTCTATGCATTTCTTCCTGCATCTTATACTCCGACAACCTCCAGAATCAGTCCTGCGATCACAGCAATTGCATACAATACTGCGATAATTTTTACATTTTCTTTCTTATCCGGATTCACTTTGAAGAGCACTACAAGACCGATACCGGCTCCTGTACAAAGTCCTGCGATCACGGACGCAAAAGAGATTGCCCCGCTCAGATATAACTGTGTCAGGATCACGGATGCCGCACAGTTCGGAATCAGTCCGATCAAAGCCGCAATTGCAGGCTGAAATACGGTATCACCGAGCATCATCGCTGAGATCTTGTCAATTCCAAGAATCTCAATACACAGATTTAAAATAAATGTAAATACAAACAGATATAAAAAGATCTTACCTGTATGGCGGAGTGCCGGTTTTACCACTCCTGCCGAATGATTGTGACATCCACAGTCATGACAGAGTTCTCCCTCATGATGCGGCACTGCAATTTCCTTTTTAAAGAAGATATCCACCAGATATCCTGCTACAATTGCAATGATCACTTTTACCAGAAGCAGTACACCGATCTTCCCTGCATATTCCGGATTCCCCATTATAATAAGTATTGCTTCATCCGATGTCGCCAGGAATACTGCGATCAGTGTTCCGATCGTAATGATCCCACCCGAATACAGATTCGCTGCCATAACTGAGAATCCACACTGTGGGACACATCCAACGACTGCTCCTACAACCGGTCCTGCCTTGTCTACTTTAATCATGAGTTTTTTTGTAAAATCACTGGAATAATGCTCCAGTGCCTCTATCAGCAGAAAGGCCAGAAACAGAAACGGAAGCATCTTTACACAATCAATTGCTGCATCCAGCAATACATCAATAAACATTTCCATATCTACAGTCTCTCCTTTATTCTTTTTTCATAACATTCTTATTCTAGATGGTATGGTATTATTTTTCAAGCAAAATGTGTATTTCTGATAAATTCTGTTCTACACGCCTTTTCCTGAATTCTAGTGCTGCCATCCTTCTTTAAATATATACAATACAAAACAAACAGGACATATAAGTAAATCCGTTTTCCTCACTTTGTCTGAATCTGGTATTTTACTTCTATGTCCTGTTTACTTTTATTCTGTTCCTATCTTATCTTTTACTGCCCTATCTTTTATAGATTCCTTCCAGTACATCTACGGTTCCTTCGATTCCAAGAAGGCTTGCATTCAGCAATATCTCATGAGAACTGATACTTCCCCATTCCTGTCCCGTATGGGTCTCGTAATAGTATTTCCGTTCTCTGTCCATCCGTTTAATGCGGTCCAGAGCTTTCTTCTCTGATACATCATATCTTTCTGCAATACGTTTGATACGGTCAGCCCTGTCGGCGCAGATAAATACATTGATACAGTTCGGATTATCCTTCAAGATATAGTCCGCGCATCTGCCGACGATTACACATGGTCCGCGTTCTGCAAGCTTTTTAATAATTTCCGTCTGTAATTCATACATCTGTTCAGATAACGGCTGTACGTATTCTTCCGAATTAATATAGGAAGAATATCCCATCGGCGTGATCAGATAACTGGATACAAAACTGTTAAGAGACGTCTCATCTATCGCCTTTGCAGTCTCTTCTCTGATATCCATCTTCTCCGCTGCCATTCTGACCAGATTGTTGTCATATAACGGAATATCCAGTCTTGTTGCAAGAAGGTTGCCGATCTCATGGCCGCCGCTTCCAAACTGTCTGCCTATTGTTATGATCTTATGTGTCGTCATAGGTATCCCTCCTTCGGATGAAAGTATCACGATTTCTTTGTCCCTATTATACCTGTTTCCGTCAGAAAATACCATATATTTCATTCAATTATTCTGTCAATTTTTATACTGCCTGTCGTCTTTCCTCTACCAGAAATCCTTTTTCCCGCAGCTCCTGCTCAATCAGATCTAATGTCTCTTCGCTGTCGGCACTGACCTTATGATAGTGATAGTTGGATGTAATGTTCTTAAGCGGACTTGACTTGCCGCTCCGGATATCTTCCATAAATGCTCCGACCTTCCTCCGGGAACTTAAGGCCAGTTCCGCCTCCATCTTTCCATAGACTCTGTGGTGGATCATGACATTGTCCACACATCCTCCCAGATCAACGATCGTATTCAGCTCTTCTTCCAGCTGTTCATCTGTGTGCTGTACTTTAAATATCCGGCACACCGTCTTTGGCTGGTTCAATATATAGCCGCGATTTGTAGATATGATCTCATATCCCGCTGCGCGGATCAGTGCGATATCCTGCACGATCACCTGACGGCTGACATTATAAAGGGAAGCAAGCTTTGTTCCGGATACCGGAGCTTTGCTTTCCTGAATCTGTCTGATTATCTGTTCTCTTCTTTCAGATCCATGCATTTCCTGTTGCCACCTCCCATGTTATTTCTCCAAATGCTCTATCTATCCATGTATTTTTCTCCACACACGGTAATCACATTTATTATACCGCATGAAGGTGTTTTAAGGAAATATCTAAAATCGGTGCGGAATGTGTCAGTGCCCCGCTGGAAATATAATCTACGCCAAGAGAAGTCAGTCTGCTGATATTCTCTTTCGTTACATTACCGGAACACTCGGTCTCAGCGCGTCCGTCAATGATGCGGATTGCCTCCTGCATCTCCTCTGTGGACATATTATCGAGCATGATAATGTCTGCCCCTGCTTCTACTGCTTCTTTCACCATTTCCAGATTTTCAACTTCCACTTCGATCTTACGTACAAATGGTGCATATTCTTTTGCCATCTGAACAGCTTTTGCCACACTTCCTGCTGCTCCGATATGATTGTCCTTTAAAAGAACCCCATCAGAGAGATTGTAGCGGTGATTGTATCCGCCGCCCACTCTGACTGCATATTTTTCGAAAATTCTCATATTCGGAGTTGTCTTTCTGGTATCCAGAAGTTTCGTCCTGCTTCCTTCCAGAAGGGAAGCCACCGAATGTGTATAACTTGCGATTCCACTCATTCTCTGCAGATAATTCAGCGCAACTCTTTCTCCTGAAAGGAGTACACGGATATCTCCGGTTACTTTTCCCATCAACTGTCCGTTCTTCACTTCGTCACCGTCTTTGCAGAAAAATTCTACTTTCGTATCTTTATCTAATAATTCGAAAACTCTCTGGAATATCTGAAGTCCTGCGATCACTCCGTCCTGTTTGCAGATCAGGTCTACTTCTCCGGTTACGGCTTCATGCATAACCGCATTGGTCGTTACATCCTCACTTGAAATATCTTCTCTTAATGCTTCCATGATCAGGTGGTCTACCTGTAAGGTCATTGTTATGTTATTCATATTATGCTTGTCTCCTTTATCGTTCTTCCTGTACGTCTGTTTCTGTCCTTTTTTCTATTTATTTTTCTATTCGTTTTTTCTGACAGATAGCAATTTTATCTATGCATCCGCATATTGCATTTATTATAACATCTTATACCGCTTTACGTTCAGATATTTTTTCCTGTGTTTCTTCTTTTGTAATCTTTGTTGCTGCACGCTTTGCAAACACCAGACTCTCCAGCAGGGAATTACTTGCCAGACGGTTCGCACCATGAACCCCATTGCAGCTTGTCTCACCTACGGCATACAGATGTTCCATAGAAGTTCTGCTGTCTGAATCTACCCAGATTCCTCCCATGAAATAATGCTGTGCCGGTACAACCGGAATACATTCTTTTGTTACGTCGTAGCCTTCTTCCAGACAATGTTCATAAATATTTGGGAAATGTTTTAAAATCGTTTCTTTCGGTATATGTTCCATGGAAAGCCATACATGGTCAGTTCCATCCTTTTCCATCTCTTCTCTGATTGCTTTTGTCACCACATCCCTTGGCAGCAGTTCATCTACAAAGCGCTCTTTATTCTTATTATAAAGGACTGCACCTTCCCCACGTACAGACTCAGAGATCAGGAAACGTCTTCCCGGTTTCTTGGAATATAATGTTGTCGGATGGATCTGTACATAGTCCAGATGCTCCAGACGAATGTTATGTTTCTTTGCGATCTCGATCGCATCCCCTGTCAGATGTGGGAAATTCGTCGAATGCTGGTAGGTTCCACCGATCCCGCCGCTTGCAAGGATGGTATTCTCTGCATAAATCTCATAGGTTCCCTGTTCATTTTTTGCTTTGATGCCCACACATTTTCCAGCTTCAATAATCACATCTGTCATCTCTGTATATTCATACATTTTGACATTTTCAAGCTTCTTCACCTGTGCCAGCAGCTTGCTGGTGATTTCTTTTCCTGTCACATCTTCATGGAACAGAATTCTCGGTCTGGAGTGCGCACCCTCTCTTGTATAGGCAAATTCGCCGTCCTTCTTTTCAAATTCTACACCGTACTTTACCAGATCATTGATGATATCTCTGGAATTACGGATCATGATATCTACAGATTCTTTCCGGTTCTCATAATGACCGGCTTTCATCGTGTCTTCAAAATAACTGTCGTAGTCTCCTTCATCTCTCAAAACACAGATTCCCCCCTGTGCAAGGAAAGAATCACTGCTTTCCAGATCTGACTTGGTAATTAATATAATCTCCTGTTCTCTCGGCAAATTCAAGGCACTGAAAAGTCCCGCGACCCCGCTTCCTACGATTACTGTATCTGCATTCAGTTTCATAATACAACATCCTCTTTTCTATACTGCTTTCCGTTTACGGCCAGTTCCTCCACTTATATAATTCTGACCGCTTAAACTTTCCACATTATACCACTGTTATTTACATGTGACAAGACAGTTGTTGCATTTAATCTTTACATTTAATTTTCTATTTAACTGATTAACGGAGTTGGCCTCTCAGTCCTTGAAGAACACAGTATAGGACACTTCTTGTTCAGGTTCCATGAGGAAGAAACACTAAGAGCGTGGAAATTTACTAAGAACAAACTCAAATTACGAGAACTCACCCCATTCGGGGTTCAGACAACTCGTAATTTGAGTTTAACGTAAATTTTCACGCTCTAAGTATTTCTAACCTCATTCCACATTCACTAGAAGTGTCCTATACTGTGTTCTTCAAGTCGTGACTGGCTGCGGAAGTTAATCAATTTAATAGCGGAGGCGGTAACCGAGTGAAATCCACTACTGTACAAAAAATAGCGATAGGCATTGTAAATCCACTGCTTTCCCAAGTTTTTCACAGCTTTTTTTATAAGCTTTACGTATAACCAGAAAATTATAATATAAGCCTTGATTTTCTGGTGCTTCTATAGACTTTCGGTACCACAAAGGTTACGGTTCCACTATTGAATCATTACAGCATACGATACCCACGGAATAAAAGTTAGGAATCCTTTCCAGTGAATGTG
>JBNMJT010000095.1:0-9185 GCA_050873945.1 Dorea sp. | reverse complement strand
ATCAGACCGTGTCTGACAGCTTCCATCACCGCATCCTTCTGCATCTCATCCAGATAGAGGTCCGTATTTTTTTCGATCTGATTAATCCTGTGAAGAAGTGTCACATCTGCCGCTTCAAAATCAAGATTCAGATCATGCAGCATCTTCGCGGTGTTCAGTTCCATATAATAATAGTGAGACGTATACACCCGTACTCCTTGTTCGGACTGCTTCATGACGATCTTCTTTTCCATCATAAGATCCATAAGATATTTCTCCATATCCTGGATCTGTACTCCCAAAAGATCTCCCGTCTCTCGCAGCAATACATCCTGATACAGATAGATGTGTCCTTCATTCACACTCTGTTGTAACGTATAGAAGATTCCGCTCCGGATCCGGAAATCAGAATCTGTATGTATCCCGATCTTCATTGCGATCTCATCGGCCGTCTTAAATCCCACTCCCGGCACATGATCTGCCAGATGATAAGGATTCTCCTCGATCGTCCGGTAGACATTGCGTCCGTAATGCTGATAGATCTTCGCCGCCAGTGTTGTGGAAATTCCAAACTTCTGTAGATAGATCATTGCCTGACGCATATCTTTCTTCTCTTCTACCTGCGAAGCGATCTCTCGTGCTTTCCGTTCACTGATTCCTTTGATCTCCGCCAGCCGTTCCGGCTCTTCTTCGATGATCCGGAAGGTATCTTCTTTGAATTTTTTCACAATCTTTCCCGCCAGAGAAGCCCCGACCCCTTTGATTGCACCGGATCCCAGATATCGTTCGATCGATACCAGATCCTCCGGTTCACAGATCTCGGATTCCTCTACAGCGAACTGAAGGCCATACATCTTATGCGTTGTATAGCCTCCTTTCAGTCTTAGTAGTTCACCTTCTTCAATATAATGAAAACTGCCGACACAGGTCACTTCTCCATCTGAATTATTCAGATGGAATACCGTGTACCCGTTGTCTTCATTGCGGTAAACTATATGTTCTACGTATCCTTTTATCTCTTCCATTCGATTTCACTCACCCGGGTTCATTTACGGATTCTTTTTCGAATTTCTTTACGAATTTCTTTTCTGTCATATCTCCATTTTCAAACGCACGACAGTTTAGATTCCTTTTCTGTCACCCATGAACTCTACATATTCTCCGGTTCCGATGGCTACGACCTTCATCGGGTCATCTGCAGTCATCGTATTGATACCGGTCTTCTCTTCGATCAGTTCTTCCATACCGCGTAACATAGATCCGCCTCCGGTCAGCATGATTCCTCTGTCAAGGATGTCTGCGGAAAGCTCCGGCGGTGTTCTCTCCAGTACGCTGATAACAGCCTCTACAATCTGTCCCGTTGTCTCACGGAGAGCTTCTTCTGTCTCTGTCGAAGTTACTGTTACTGTCTTCGGAAGTCCTGTTACCAGGTTTCTTCCTCTGACTTCCAGTGTCTCATCCTCGATCAGCGGATAGGTTGTCCCAATCTTGATCTTAATATCTTCCGCTGTTCTTTCACCGATCAGAAGGTTATGTTTCTTTCTCATATAACGGACGATCGCCTCGTCGAAATCATCCCCGGCAATCTTCAGTGATGTATTCACAACCGTTCCTCCAAGTGAAATAACGGCGATATCGGATGTACCTCCTCCGATATCAACGATCATATTACCGCATGGCTTTGAGATATCGATTCCTGCACCGATTGCTGCCGCTACCGGTTCTTCGATCAGATGTACTTCTCTTGCTCCTGCCGCATAAGTAGCCTCTTCTACTGCCTTACGTTCTACTTCTGTAACACCGCTCGGTACACAGATGCTGATTCTCGGCTTCTTGAACGTACGCTTTCCAAGTGCTTTCTGTACGAAATATTTGATCATTTTTTCTGTTACTGTATAGTCTGAAATCACGCCCTGTCTCAAAGGTCTGACTGCCACGATATTCCCCGGAGTTCTTCCGAGCATTAATCTTGCTTCTTCTCCGATTGCTTTGATCGCATTTGTATCTCTGTCATAAGCAACAACCGAAGGCTCTTTTAAGATGACACCCTTTCCTTTTACATACACCAGTACGCTGGCGGTTCCTAAATCAATTCCAAGATCTACTGACATTCCCAATTCTCCCTTCATCAAGCTGTCTATATTCCTATCTTTGGTAAGATATGATTATATCACATGCTATTTTTGAGCATGTTCCCATTATAATCAAAATTATTTAAAATAAAAAGACCCATTTTGCTTAAATCTTTGTGAACCTTTTTACATAAATATTACAATATGACGAATCCGCCCGATGTGTTGAACAAAATGTCATATTTCTACCGTTCTAACATTGGTTTTATATACTTTCCTGTATAAGATACCGGACTCTCCGCAACTTCTTCCGGTGTCCCTTCCGCAATCACGGTACCACCTTTATCGCCGCCTTCCGGACCGATGTCAATGATGTAGTCTGCTGTCTTTATCACGTCCAGATTGTGTTCGATTACAATGACTGTATTTCCATCTTCTGTCAGTCTCTGCAGAATCTCTGTCAGCTTATGCACATCTGCAAAATGCAGTCCCGTCGTCGGCTCATCCAGGATATAGATCGTCTTTCCGGTGCTTCTCTTACTCAGCTCTGTTGCCAGCTTGATACGCTGGGCTTCTCCTCCGGACAGAGTGGTAGACGGCTGTCCCAGACGGATATAAGAAAGCCCGACATCGTATAAGGTCTCCATCTTTCTGCGGATACTTGGTACATTTTCGAAGAAATGCATTGCTTCTTCTACCGTCATGTCCAGAACATCATAGATACTCTTTCCTTTGTATTTTACTTCCAGCGTCTCTCTGTTGTAACGTTTGCCCTTACACACTTCACATGGGACATAGACATCCGGCAGGAAATGCATCTCGATCTTGATGATTCCGTCTCCGCTGCAGGCTTCGCATCGTCCTCCTTTGACGTTGAAGCTGAATCTTCCTTTTTTATAGCCTCTTGCCTTGGCATCCGGTGTTGCAGCAAACAGATCTCTGATCAGATCGAATACTCCGGTATAGGTTGCCGGATTGGATCTTGGCGTCCGTCCGATCGGAGACTGATCGATATTGATGACTTTATCCAATTGATCCAGACCTTCGATGCCTTTGTGTTTACCCGGAATGGTTCTTGCACGGTTCAGGTCTCTTGCCAGACGTTTATAAAGGATCTGGTTCACAAGCGAGCTTTTTCCCGATCCGGACACACCGGTAACACAGGTCATTACGCCCAGCGGAAAGTTCACATCTATATTCTTCAGGTTATTTTCCTGCGCTCCGAGTACTTTCAGCCATCCCGTTGGTGTTCTTCTTGTCTCCGGAACCGGAATCTTGATCCTTCCACTCAGATAGGCTCCGGTTACCGATTTTTCATTCCGCATGATTTCTTCTGCATTTCCCGTTGCAACCACTTCGCCGCCGTGTTCTCCCGCTCCCGGTCCGATGTCCACAATAAAGTCTGCTTCCCTCATCGTATCTTCATCGTGTTCGACCACGATCACGGAGTTGCCAAGATCCCGCAGATGTTTTAAAGTTCCGAGTAATTTATCATTGTCTCGCTGATGCAGTCCGATACTTGGTTCGTCCAGGATATATGCGACTCCTACGAGTCCGGAGCCGATCTGTGTCGCCAGACGGATTCTCTGCGCTTCGCCTCCGGAAAGTGTTCCGGTTGCTCTTCCAAGTGTCAGATAGTTCAGTCCTACATCCATCAGGAACTGGATTCTGGAATTGATCTCTTTCAGGATCTGTCCGCCGATCAGCATCTGCTGTTTTGTCAGCTTTAGTTCTTTTAAAAATGCCTGCAGTTTTTCAATCGACATTCCTGTCAGTTCGGAAATATTCTTATCTCCGACAGTAACTGCCAGTGCTCCCGGTTTCAGACGCTGGCCTTTACATGCATGACACGGTGTGATATTCATGAATTCTTCGTATTCTGCTTTCATCGTTTCCGATGAAGTCTCACGATAACGCCGCTCTACATTCCTGATCAGACCTTCGAATGCCACATCATAAACACCTTCTCCGCGCTGTCCCTTATAATATACTTTCACTTCTTTTCCATTTGTTCCATGGATCAGGACATCATGGATTTCTTTCGGATAATCCTCGAACGGTGTGTCCAGTGAAAAGTCGTATTCTCTGCTCAATGCGTCCAGAATTGCATACGTGAAGCTCTTTTTGTCCGTGCAGGACTGCCATCCCATAACGGTGATCGCACCTTCACTGATGCTGAGACGCTTATCCGGGATCATCAGGTCTTCATCAAATTCCATCTTGTATCCCAGTCCGAAACACTCCGGACAAGCACCGAACGGATTATTGAACGAAAAGCTTCTCGGCTCAATCTCTTCAATGCTGATTCCACAGTCCGGGCAGGAGAAGTCTTCGCTGAACTGGACCGGCTCCCCGCCGATCACATCTACAGTCATCAGGCCTTCTGCCAGATTCAGTACATTTTCAATCGAATCGGTCAGACGCTGTTCGATGCCTTCTTTTACTACCAGACGGTCTACAACAATCTCGATGTTGTGCTTGATATTCTTATCCAGCTTGATCTCTTCTGAAAGCTCATACATATTGCCATCGATTCTGACGCGGACGTATCCGCTCTTCTTGGCGCGTTCCAGTAATTTGACATGGGTTCCCTTTCTTCCTCTTACAACCGGGGCCAGAAGCTGGATCTTGGTTCTCTCCGGCATTCCCATGATCTGTTCTACCATCTGGTCTACCGTCTGCTTCTTGATCTCTCGTCCACATTTCGGACAGTGCGGGATTCCCACTCTTGCATATAATAATCGGAAATAGTCATAGATCTCCGTTACAGTTCCCACGGTAGATCTTGGGTTGCGGTTCGTAGATTTCTGATCAATGGATATTGCCGGGGATAATCCTTCGATGCTCTCTACATCCGGCTTTTCCATCTGTCCCAAGAACTGTCTTGCGTACGATGACAGAGATTCCATGTATCTTCTCTGCCCTTCTGCATAGATCGTATCAAATGCCAGTGATGATTTCCCCGAACCACTGAGTCCGGTCAGTACCACCAGTTTGTCTCTTGGGATGTCTACGTCTATATTCTTCAGATTGTGCTCGTTGGCTCCTCTGATCTTGATATATTGTCTTGAATCTTTTTCCTGTGACATGTGAGTTTATAATCTCCTTTTATCTGTATCTAATTATCTTATTTATATCTGATATATCTGAATTCGCTTCATACTTTATTATCGGTGATTTTTTACTGCTGACAGCTTTTCTCAGGCTTTTATCTCCTGTAATGTCTTCTTAAGCTCAATTAACTTATCCCTGAGTTCTGCTGCCGCTTCAAAGTTCAGATCTGCTGCCGCTTTCTTCATCTGCTTCTCCAGTTCTTTGATCAGCTTCTCTAATTCTTTTTCGCTCATGGATTCCGGATCTTTTTCCATCTGTAATTCAGAAGCCGCTACCTTCTTGGATACCGAGATCAGATCCCGTACTGCTTTCTGGATCGTCTTCGGTGTAATACCATGTTCTTTATTATATGCCATCTGCACTTCACGTCTTCTCTGCGTCTCATCCAGTGCCGCACGCATAGAATCTGTAATTGTATCTGCGTACATGATCACATGGCCTTCTGCATTACGCGCCGCACGGCCGATCGTCTGGATCAGTGATGTCTCGGAACGCAAGAAGCCTTCTTTATCCGCATCCAGGATTGCAACCAGTGTAATCTCCGGAATATCCAGTCCTTCTCGCAGAAGGTTAATGCCGACCAGTACATCGAATACGTCCAGACGCATATCTCTTACGATCTCGGTACGTTCCAGTGTATCAATATCTGAATGCAGGTAACGCACACGGATCCCCAGCTCACGCATATAATCGGTAAGGTCTTCTGCCATACGCTTGGTCAGGGTTGTTATCAGTATTTTGTGCTTATTGGCAATCTCTTTATTCACTTCTCCGATCAGATCATCAATCTGTCCTTCTACCGGACGCACTTCCACTTCCGGATCGAGAAGTCCGGTCGGCCGGATCACCTGCTCCGCTCTTAAAAGTTCATGTTCTTCTTCATATTTGCCCGGCGTTGCGGATACGAACATAACCTGATCGATCTTACTTTCAAATTCATCAAAACTAAGCGGTCTGTTATCCAGTGCCGACGGCAGACGGAATCCGTATTCCACCAGTGTCCGCTTTCTTGACTGGTCTCCGTGATACATACCGCCGATCTGCGGGACTGTCTTATGCGACTCATCGATCATAATAATAAAATCATCCGGGAAATAATCCATCAATGTGTTTGGCGGCTGTCCCGGTGCAAGTCCCGCCAAATGTCTGGAGTAGTTCTCGATACCTGAGCAGAATCCAGTCTCACGCATCATTTCTATATCAAAATTCGTACGTTCTGCAATTCTCTGGGCTTCCAGAAGCTTTCCTTCCGCTTTGAAATATTTCACCTGCTCTTCCAGTTCAATCTCTATATTACGAATTGCTTTCTCCATACGTTCTTTCGGAACAACATAGTGAGAAGCAGGAAATATCGCGACATGATTCAGTGTATTTTTCACCTCACCGGTAAGCATGTCTATTTCCGAAATCCGGTCAATCTCATCTCCAAAGAATTCCACTCTGACTGCTGTGTCGCCACGGTCTGCCGGTACGATCTCTACCGTATCTCCCCGCACCCGGAAGGTTCCTCGCTTGAAATCCATATCATTTCTGTCATATTGAATATCTATCAGTTGACGCAGCACCTCATCCCTGTCTTTTTCCATACCCGGACGGAGTGATACCATCATCTGTTCAAAGTTTTCCGGCTCACCAAGACCATAGATACAGGAAACGCTGGCAATTACGATCACATCCCGGCGCTCGATCAATGCGGCCGTTGCCGATAATCTCAGTTTATCAATCTCTTCATTTACTGAGGAATCCTTGGCGATGTAGGTGTCCGAGGATGGGACGTAGGCTTCTGGCTGGTAGTAGTCGTAGTAGGAGACAAAATATTCGACTGCGTTATCGGGGAACATCTCCTTGAACTCTCCGTACAACTGAGCTGCAAGTGTTTTATTATGAGCGATGACAAGTGTCGGCTTCTGTAATTGCTGAATCACATTTGCCATCGTAAAAGTTTTTCCAGAACCCGTAACCCCTATTAAAGTCTGGCATTGATTGCCTTCCTTGAACCCTTTCACAAGCTCTGCAATCGCCTGTGGCTGGTCTCCGGTTGGCTCATATGGGGCTTTTAATTTGAACTCATTCATGGTAAATTCCTCCATTTGTGACTTTTATTACGATCACTATCAGCCAAAAATTCGTAATCAGATTCGTAACGAAACACCCATTTTTGTGTCAAACAGGTGTCATTTTTTCCTCGTTACGAATAAAAGTCACAAAATTCATATTTTCGGATAAAACAGCACTCGGAAATACCTGATGATACTAGGCTCCGGTTCTGTCATATTTTTTACTGTTTTTTTCTTGTAACAGTCCCTATTATATCAAATAAATTTTTGAAAGTATATAGATTAACGCAAGAAAAAAGTACAAATGTTCGATTCTCATTTGTACTTTTTTCTTTCATCACTCTTTTATTTTTCATCATGCAGCATTGAAATATTCTTCTATAATCAAGTCAATTTCAATTGTTTCTGAATAATCATAATACTGATCTTCATGCTCTTTTGGAATAACCGACTCTATAAATGGTTCCAGAACGTCCAGACAATCTTCTATGATTTCCTGTGTATCTCCATAGACATCTACGGATATAATCTCCTTTGCATGTCCCAACAAATGCGAAACACCTTTAGAATTAAAACTATTCTTCAGCAAAATGGTCGCATAGGTATTTCTTAACTGGTGAAAATGAATATCCGGTAAATCTAAGGATTTCAGTAAGTTTTTATAGTATTTATAATGATAACACTTACTCCTCGGATTCCCGTATGTAGAACAGCAAATATAATTCCAGTCCCGGAACTCTTTCGGTCTGCGTCTGCGGTTCTTCTCATAAGTTTTCCGTTCTTCCAGAATTGCTTCAAATACATAATCCGGTATTGGAAGTTCACGCACACCAGCAGGTGTCTTCGTCTTAATTTCCTGCTTTGTCAACATCTTAGGTGCACAGTCTTCTGCTTTACTGTTTGGTTTCTTTCCCAACTGACGCTCTACTCTCAACGTCCTGTGAATATAATCTACATCACTGTATTTTAACCCGTTGATTTCGCTTCGTCTAAGTCCCATCAATACAGCAAACAAAATCTGCATATGAATCGGTGTCTCTTTACTTGCCTCTATCAACTGAAATACCTGTGGAAGCGTCAATGTTTTCTTCTCGTCAATTTTCAGTACATGATACTCTTCCTTCTTTATTTTCTTTGGTAAGTTAATATCCTTTGCCGGATTCATTGCCAGTACATTTTTACTCAATGCATAGTTCAAAGACGTTTTCATAATTGTCTTGGTAATTTTTGCAACAGATTCATACTTCTCTGCAACAGAATTATATAATTTTCTGATATATCCCTGATTCAATGTGGACATATACATTTTTCCAAGCTGTGGAATAATATAATTCCTGATTGCATTTCTATATGACATATAGGTTCCATCTGACACTCTTGGACGCATAACATCCTCCAACCAGAATATCAGATAGTCCTCCACCCGGATTTTTCCATATACAATATAGGTTCCGGTATGTAGCTGTCCGATCACTTCATCTCGACACGCATTGGCTTCTTTTTTGGTCTTGAATCCCGCATGTTGCTGTGTCTTGGTACTTTCATCTGCAAATGTCAGCAACACGCGAAATCCATATCCATCTTTTATTGTTGTCACTGAATAAACCTTATACTCTACATATCTTTTAAAATCAAAGGTCTTATGCATGGCTATCCCTCCGTTCCCGTTCGTTCCGGCACGAATGTATTATTTACAAATGCAATAATCTTGTCCTGCTCGTCCATGATTTCACAATAATATTCATAGGTTGTATGAACGGAACTATGTCCTAACAGACCGGATATTTTAAACAAAGGAACTCCAAGCTCAATTAAAATAGTCGCAAACATATGTCTAAGTCCATGTACAGTGATATTTGGCAATCCATTTCTCTTACAGATTTTTGTGAGTGCCTGATTCATTGCTGTCAGTGAACGTGGATCACCATTTTCCTGGCAAGATACATAACCAAAATCTTTGTAT
>JBNMJT010000094.1:0-9400 GCA_050873945.1 Dorea sp. | reverse complement strand
TGACCATACTGTCTGATGACTTTCTGGATCTCTTTGATAGTAGCTGGTCTTGATACATCTCCATTTGCATTGGTATTGACAGATGGTCCGATTGGAGTGATTCCTTTCATTGCACAGATGGATTCCGGACCTGGGTGAATGATCTGTGGGATCAGCTCACTTCCTGCATCTGTAACACGTTTGGCAAATTTGGCAAACTGTGGTACCAGTGAATCTTTATCAAGGGCAGTTGTTTTTCCGATATACCAGTATTTATGGTCAACTGTTACAGCGTCGATAACGACATAGCCGGCGCCTCCTTCTGCACGGCGTACGAAGATATCTGCCAGCTGTTTTGGTACAGTTCCGTTTGTTGCTTCATAATGCATGCTCATCGGTGCCATTGCGATACGGTTCTTTAAAGTGGTTTTTCCGAGCTTTAATGGACTGAAAAGCTTTGCGTTTTTCATATCTGTGATCATTGTATTTCCTCCTGAACATTTTTGTGAAATTTATCTGTTGAGGTTAAGTATAAACGAACATGAAGTACCATGTTTCACATTTTTTTGTTAAATAATCTACATTTTTTGAGAAATTCGTGAGGAATTACTTCTGAAAATACAGACATTTTTTGTAATTTCACTACAGAAAATGAAGTAAAACAAAAGAAAACTGGGCATATGTGACAGGAAAATTTGATTTTTTGTACATTGTTTGTGCATTATAATTCTGATTTTGTTCCGACATAGGTAATATGTACATGTTAAAATTTAGACAAGCTTTTCGAAAGACAGTATTAAAGCTGATATAAATGATTTACTACCGTAAAACAGAAACGTTCCGCAAGCACCGGCAGAAATTCCCGTACCTGACCGGAAAAATCTTCGGGACAATGGCTTCAATTACAAAAACGAAAGAAAAGAGGATGATTTCGAAAATGAGTTATGATGCATTGTTTTCACCTATTAAATTAAGAGGACTGGAACTGAAAAACAGAATCGTACTTCCAGGTATGAACACAAAGATGGTAAAGAATAAACATGATGTGGCAGAGGACCTGCCGGCATATCACGCAGCAAGAGCAGCAGGCGGATGTGGATTAAATATAGTAGAACTTGTATCCATCTGTCCGGAATGTCATGCATATCTGTACCTTGGACTTTATAACGAGCATCACAGAGACGAACTTAAGAAAGTAACAAAAGCAATCCATGATAATGGTGGAAAAGCAGCCGTACAGATCTGGCATGGTGGTTTTGTACCAGCGGATTTCTTTGATAAGACGAATAAACTGGAAACTCCAGAGACACTTACCGTAGAACGTATCCATGAAATCGTAAAACAGTTCGGAGCATCTGCAAAACTTGCAGTAGAGGCTGGATTCGATGCACTGGAATTCCACGGAGCACATACATATCTGCCACATGAATTCATGAATCCATCACTGAATACACGTACAGATGAATATGGTAACCAGAGTCTTGAGAACCGTTGCCGCTTCAACCTTGAAGTCATCCGTGAGATGCGTGCTAATATGCCGGAAGATATGCCATTACTGATGCGTCTGGATGCAGTTGATGAGATGCTTCCAAAGGTTACAACCGTAGAAGAGACAATTCAGTTTATCAACTGGGCAGAAGAAGCCGGAGTAGATGCAATCGACTTATCAAGAGGTAACGCAAGAAGTCTTGCAACTGTATATGAAGTACCACCATATAACCTGGAGCCAGGATTCAATATGGAAAATATCGCAAAGATTAAAAAAGCAATCAACATCCCGGTTATCGGTGTTGGACGTGTCAATATGCCAGAGCTTGCGAACAAGCTGATCGAAGAAGGCGACATCGATATGATCGCTGTAGGACGTGCACAGCTTGCGGATCCGGAATGGTGTAATAAAGCAAAAGAAGGCCGTGAATGTGATATCCGCCGTTGTATCGGATGTACAGAAGGATGCTATGACAAAGTTATCGATCCAAAGGCTACACATATTACATGTACACGTAACCCAATGCTGTGTCTGGAATACAAAGGGCTGCCAAAAGCTGAGACACCTAAGAATGTTATGATCATCGGTGGAGGTCTTGGTGGACTTGTAACAGCTGAAATCTTAAAAGAACGTGGACACAATCCAGTTATATATGAAGCAACAGAATGTCCGGGTGGAAGATTCGTATTAGCAGGTAAAGCACCTAAGAAACAGGAATTCGAAGATGCTGTAAAATGGGAAGTTGAACAGTGCAAGAAGATGGGCATTGAGATCAAGACCAATACAACCGTTACACCAGAGATGATCGCAGAAGTAAAACCAGATCACGTAGTAGTAGCTACAGGTTCTGAATTTGAAATGCCAGATCTTCCGGGAGTAGATGGAGCAGATATCGTAACAGCTGAAGATGTACTTGCAGGCAAAGCAGAAGCAAAAGGAGAAATCCTGATTCTCGGCGGCGGTCTTGTTGGATGTGAGACAGCACAGTATCTGGTGAACAAAGGCGAGGAGAATGTTCGTGTTATGGATAGCAGACGTGTAGGAAAAGCAATGGGTATGCTTCGTAGCATGTTCCTTGATATTGAATATCCAGGAAAGACCATCCAGAAGAGTAACCGTAGTAAAGTAACAGCCATTGGAGATCATACAGTAGATTACAAATTTACGGATAAATTCAAAAAGACAAGCAATAAGACACGTAGCTTTGATACATTAGTATTAGCAACAGGCGCAAAATCACGCCCGACAGAAGATCTGACAGCAAAATGCGAAGAACTCGGAATTGCATATAATGTAATCGGTGATGCAAAGAAAGTCCGCATGGGTATCGATGCAACCGCTGATGCATACAAAGTTGGTATGGAAATCTAACAGCTATATATTATATAATGTAAGGAAGGATGAATATCATGACAGTAGAAGAACGTCTTGAAGCATTGGAAAAAGAGATACAGCGTCTGAAAGATGTACAGGCAATCAAAGAATTAAAGAGCAAATATTTCTGCGCACTGGATACAAAGAACTGGGATGAACTGGAGACGACAATGGCACCGGACATCGAGACAGCATACTCTAATGGTAAGCTGGTATTCCACGGACCGAAGGAAATCACAGATTACTTCAAAAAATCTATGCCAAAAACAGAGATTACACTGCATCAGGGACACAACCCACAGATCTGGTTCGAGAGTGATACAGTTGCATATGGAAAATGGTACCTGCAGGATATCCTGATCTTTGCAAAAGGCGATCCATATGAAGGACTTCAGGTACAGGGATCTGCAATCTATACAGACAAATATGTAAAGATTGACGGAGAATGGCTGATTCAGGATACCGGATATATCCGTATCTATGAGGAGCAGTTCATGAGAGATGATACACATCGTATCCGTAAGAACATGTTTGCTCCAAAGAAAAAGAAAGTTGTAAAGAAGAAAAAAACGACAACAACAGCTAAAAAAGAAGAAGCATAAAGAGCAACACGGTCTGAAATGTGAAGACTGCAAAGTGTGAGCAAGAATGAACAAGATGCCGCTGTGCCTGACTGGTATAGCGGCATTATTTTATCAAAGGAATCGGGAGGCGGAGAAAGTGCTGCGCAATTTACGTAGGAAAATATATAAGAAAATTCGATTTAAATCATGGTACCGGAAGGCGTACTATTATCATAGAAAAGAGAATGAGATGGATGAGATCATCGCAAAATATAAGACGCCGGAAGAGATGCAGGATAAAAAGTATATGAGAAAGCTCCGCCGGGATATGATCCGGAGCCTGTTCAAATATGGTTCTTATTATAGTGAGTATTTTCTTTTCGGATATGAGGGAAAAGATGCCGAATACCGCAATTCCTTCATCACAGAAGGAATCAGACTCAGTTACTACCCACGTATGAATCAGAGAAAGAATACAGATCTTCTGGAGAACAAATACAGAACGTATAAAAAATTCCAGGATATGTATAAGCGAGAGATCATCCGTGTAAAGAAGAATGAGGAGCCGACAGAAGAGAATCTGAAAAAGCTGGAAGAATTTGCAGAGCGTCATAAGACCTATGTAGTAAAACCAGTATATGCAGCATTTGGTAATTCAGTAAGAACAGAAACACTTTCTATGTATGAATCTGTAGAAGAAGCGCATAAGCGTTATCGCAAATATGGTGCGGTCATCGAGGAACTGATCGAACAGGGAGAAAAGATGGCACGTATTCATGCTGGATCAGTCAATACACTGAGAATCCCGACTGCAATCATCAAAGATGAAAATGGAGATCCAAAGATCCAGTTATTCCATCCTTCCCTGCGTATGGGAAGAGGTGACAGCTTTGTAGATAACTTCAGTGCAGGTGGTGTCAGTGCACTGATCGATCCGGATACGGGTGTGATCTACACGGATGGAGCGGATAAAAAAGGACATAGTTTTGAATGTCATCCGGACAGCGGAATTAAGTTCAAAGGTTTCCAGATTCCACAGTGGGATGAGGCAGTTGCCATGGTAAAAGAAGCAGCTATGATGATTCCGGATAATCATTATTGCGGCTGGGATCTGGCATATAGTGCACAGCATGGCTGGTGTATGGTAGAGGCGAACTGTACTGCACAGATGGGAGCTATGCAGATGGTGACAAAAGAAGGCCGAAAAGCAGAACTGGAAGCACTGATTGCGCAGATGTAGATAGGAGATAGAGAGGATAAAGTGTTATGGGACAGACGAATGGTTTGACAAGATTCATCAATTCCAGAAAGCATATTCATCAATTTGCAATCGAGTATGCGCAGAAATATGGACTACAACCCTCAGAGGTAGAAAAAGATATCATACAGGCAAAAAAATACAATCACATTTCCTTTAAAGAATATGAATGGACCGGATTCCATGATCTGAACCAGGAACAGAAAAAGACGGTATCTACGCTCTGGTCCAGGATGGAATTTCGAAAGAAATATACAGACAGAAGATATATCGGAATGCTGATGAACAAATATATATTTTCCAAGGTTTTTTCGGATTTTTACGGACGTAAATGTGTGCAGGCATCGGATGTGACAGAGGATGTATTAAAGATGCTGGCGGAAGGGACTGGACAGGTTGTATATAAACCAAACTGCAAAGGACAGGGAAAAGGCGTGAAAGTCTTAGGCGTTACCGGAAAAGAAGAGATAGAAGCAGCGCTTGACTGTATCCGAAACGGCGGTAACGGAATTATCGAAGAATATATCCGCCAGGATGAGGTGCTAAATGAACTGAATCCAAGTGCGGTAAGTGTTATCCGGTTCTATTCCCTGACTTCTCCATATGGATCTTACCTGTTTGCTCCGGTGCTTACGTCAGCACTATATAAAGACATAGCCAATGGATGTCAGGATGCGTTGACGGCAGTTGTGGATATCCGTACAGGAAAAGTACTGACTGATGCGGTGGATCAGAATAAGATGGCAGAATATAAAGTACATCCGATGACCGGGGTTGCGTTCCAGGGATTACAGCTTAAGCACTGGGATGAAACGATCGAGATGATGAAACGGGCAGTGCCGCTTGGAAGTAAGATCTCGAATATCGGCTGGGACGTGGCACTTACTGAAGATGGGCCGGTATTAATAGAAGCCAATACCATACCGGGATTTAATACTGCACAGTATTCCGGATATGGATGGATAACGAATGGATACGGATATCAGCCATTATTTGATGCTGTGAATGACATTCCGTTCGAAGATGACGGCAGATATGAACGGGTTGTGATGAAGCTTTAGAGCCTGTCTGAAAAAGCATTTCTGCAATCTGCATACCCTGCTTTGCAGTATATTTTGCTGACACGTTTCAATAAAATTCCGGATATACGTTGAAGTATATAAGGCGTGTATAAATATGCAAATACGCATATGCGATGTAGTATAACACATGAAGAAAGGAGCATAGAAAATATGGCAGATCAGATTAAGATGTATTATTCAAAGCTGCGTAATATGGGAGACTGTCTGAATGAGCTGATCGTGGAAAAGTGTTTTGGCTATCAGGCAGAGAGATGCTCGTTTCTTGATGGGGAACTATGTGGCATCGGGAGCTGTCTCGGACAGTATACGCTGCATGGAACCAGACCGATGCGTCTGCAGCAGCGGATCAATGGGATCCGAAAACCCCATGTATATATCTGGGGAACCGGATTCATCAATTATTCGGACGCAGAAGGAACATTTTTTAAAAGGAACATGGAATTCTGTGCGGTCCGAGGTGAGCTGACGAAAAAGAACGTAGAGCGGATGACGGGAAAGAAGATGGATATTCCGATGGCGGATGCGGGAATCCTTGCATCAGACCTTCTGGATGGATTTCCGGAAAAGAAATATGAGGTTGGCATCATTCCGCATCTTTGTGACCTGAAAGATCCGAAAGTAGAAGAACTGGTGAAACAATATCCTGGATCAAAATTCATCAATGTAAAGGATGATCCGTTACAGGTAGTAAAAGAAATCGCTGAATGCAGATATGTGCTTTCCAGCAGCCTGCATGGACTGATCGTTGCAGACAGCTTTCATATTCCGAATATGTATCTGGTGTTTGGTGACAGGCTGCTTGGGGATGGATATAAGTTTGATGATTATTATTCTGCTTATGGCATCATACAAAAACCAAGAGATCTCAGAACAGAAGAGATGCCGGAGCTTTCTGAGATAGAAAAGGAATATCAGATTCTGCCGGAGATGGTGGAGGAGAAAAAACGGCAGATGAAGGAGGCATTTCCTTATGAACGAAGAAAATAGATTGATTTCAGTTATCATTCCTACATATAATAGGAAGAAACAACTTCCAGAGTGTATTGAAAGCGTTCTGGCGCAGACATATCAGAACATAGAAGTCCTGGTTGTCGATGATGCTTCGACAGACGGAACGGAAAAGCTGTTCCGGAAGGTGAAGGACCCAAGGCTTCACTATCTGAGATATGAGACGAACCGGGGTGCCTGTTATGCAAGAAACTATGGGGCAAAGAGAGCGAAGGGTGAACTGATTGCATTTCAGGACAGTGATGATACCTGGTATAAGGACAAGCTGGAAAAGCAGTATCATTTTTTGTGTGAACAGGAAGTGGATCTTTGTTTTTGTGGGATGAACAGGATTGCAGAAAACGGCAATCACTTTCACTTTCCGGTACATGGATTTCATCCAGAGCATGCGCTGGAAGATTTTCTCGCAGAAAACAGGGCCAGTACACAGACGATGCTGATGTGGAAAAATGTATGGGAGCAGGTGCAGTTTGACGAAGAAATCCGCAGGTATCAGGACTGGGATTTTGGAATTCGTGCGGCAAAAGATTTTAGACTTGGATATCTGCCGGAAGCACTGGTTGATTCTGAAGTGGGGGCAGACAGTATCTCGTCGAGAGTAAAATCTTATCCGCATTTGTTACATTTATATAAGAAACATGAAGCACTGTATGAAATGTATCCAAAGAGCAAGGCGGTCATGAACCGGAGACTTGGAAAAAGAGTGCATCCTACGGATCCGGCTGTGGCAGCGGCACATTTCAGACAAAGCTATTTACTTAGCAGAAGTTTTTACGATTGGGGTTACTGGATGGCAGACAGAATTCGAAGTCTTATTATCCAGCCGGAGAGGAAGGTACCGAGATGATTGCATTTGTGATCCTGCATTACCGTGCAGCAGATATGACAAGGAGATGCGTGGAGAAGATACAGGCATTACCGGGGGAAAAACAGATAGTGATAGTGGATAATGCATCTCCGAATGGAAGCGGTCAGGTGCTTCTGGACGAATATGCGTCCTGCCCAGAGATTAAAGTGATTCTGAATCCGGAAAATTCTGGATTCGCTAAGGGGAATAACCTGGGGGTCAGATGGGCATCGGAACATAAGAAGCCGGAATTCACGGTAGTACTGAATAATGATGTGGAGATCCTGCAGGAAGATTTCTGCAAAAGAATTGTGGAAATTTATGATGAGCATCCATTTGATGTGCTTGGACCGGATATTCTGTCTGTATTTTCAGGGATTCATCAGAATCCGAAGAGCATGCATGGGTGCACACTGGATTCGGTACGGAAAAAACGGGCAAGCGTGGAACGTACGAAGAATCCGATTCTTCTTCTTCTAAGCAGCGGAGAAAAGAACAGTCCGGCAATCTGGAAAATTGCACAGAGAAGAAAACGTGCCAAACAGCACATTGACACCACAGTTCCGGCAGAAGGCGTAGTGCTGCATGGATCCTGTGTGATTTTTTCTGAGCGATATCTGGAAAAACATCCGGAACCGTTCTATCCAAAGACCTATATGTATTATGAGATGGAGATTCTGGACTGGATCTGTAGAAAAGAAAAGAGTGTTGTGCTTTATGATCCGTCCATCTCTGTATTACATTATCAATATGTATCGTCCAAACAGGAGTACAGATCCATTATAAAACGTTCCAGATTCGTGATCGACTGTCTGATGGATTCACTGACGGCAGCAGAAGAACTGATTCTGGAAAATGACGGGGAGGCGTAAAGTGTGAAAAAGAAGAAGATCAGTAAGGTGTCACGTGCATTTTATATAGCACTTTCTTATATATCGCCGAGATGGAACACAAAGCTGTTATTTTTAAAAAAATTCGGACGTTTCCCGGATCTTAAAAATCCAAAGACACTGAATGAGAAAATCTTAAAATTAAAGCTGGAATCATATGGGCAGAACGAAGTCGTCAGAAAATGTGCAGACAAGTACAGGGTAAGAGAATATATAGAAAGCTGTGGGCTTGGAAACTGTCTGACAAAACTGATCGCAGTCTACGATAAGCCGGAGGACATAGACTGGGAGAGTTTGCCGGAGAGCTTTGCGATGAAGTGGAACTTTGGATGCGGTTACAATATCATTTGCCCGTCTAAAAAAGATCTGGATATTCCGGAGACGATGAAAAAACTGGAAAAATGGGGAAAAGAACCTTTTTGGGCATATTTTTCAGAACTTCAGTACCGGAATATGAAACAGAAGATTATCGTTGAAGAGTATCTGGGAGATCCTAAGGGACTACCGCCGGAGGATTATAAATTCTATTGTTTCCATGGTAAAGCGTACTGTGTGATGTTGTGCGTGGGAAGAGAAGAAGGATGGCCGAAATTCTATTTCTTCGACCGTGACTTTAACCTGATGCGTATTAACCGGGATTCGGTGAATGCACCGGAAGGGTTCTCACTTCCAAAACCGGAAGGGCTTAACGAGGCATTTGCTGTGGCAGACAGACTGAGTAAAGGATTTCCATTTGTAAGGGTGGATCTCTATGTGACAGAGCAGGGCGTCCGATTTGGGGAGATGACATTTACACCGGCAGCGGCACTGGATAATAAGCGCCTTCCAGAGACGGATCTGTTATTTGGCAGCATGATGTAGAGGATAAAGATGTAGGAGTAAAGAGGTATGAAAGTAGCAATATTAGGAG
>JBNMJT010000093.1:0-9406 GCA_050873945.1 Dorea sp. | reverse complement strand
GTGCAGGGATGTTAATATTTGAAAAAAGCAGACCGGGAAGAGGCTGCGACCTGTTACCGGCATCAGATGTAGAAATCTACTTACCGGAAGAAAAAGATAAAAGAGAACAGCCGCTTCACCTTCCGGAATTGTCCGAAGGTGAATTGAGCAGACACTATACAGAACTCGCAAAGAAATCACACGGCGTGAATGACGGGTTCTATCCACTTGGATCATGTACGATGAAGTATAATCCAAAGATCAATGAAGATATGGCGTCACTGCCTGGATTTACAGAAATCCATCCATTACAGCCGGAACATACCGTACAGGGATGTCTGGAAGTCATTGGAGAGATTGAAAATTCCCTGTGTGAGATCACAGGAATGGACCGCATGACATTACAGCCGGCAGCCGGAGCTCACGGGGAGTTCACCGGACTGCTTCTGATCAAGGCTTATCACGAAAGCAGATCAGACGAGAAGCGTACAAAGATTCTTGTACCGGACTCCGCACATGGAACAAACCCGGCAAGTGCAGCGATGGCCGGATATAAAGTTGTCAGCATTCCATCCGCACCGGACGGAGGCGTAGATATTGAGAAATTAAGAGAGGCAGCAGGAGATGATGTAGCAGGACTGATGCTTACCAATCCGAATACAGTCGGTCTCTTTGATAAGAACATTCTGGAGATTACGGATATCATTCATGAATGTGGCGGCCTCTGCTATTATGACGGGGCAAACTTAAATGCAGTCATGGGTACGGTACGTCCTGGAGATATGGGATTCGATGTCATCCATCTGAATCTTCATAAGACATTCTCAACACCACATGGCGGCGGAGGTCCGGGAAGCGGACCGGTCGGATGTAAAGAAATGTTATCTGACTTCTTACCATCATATCTGGTAGAAGGAGAAGAGACATTACATCTGGAAAAACCGACAAACAGCATCGGTGAGATGAAGAGCTTCTACGGCAACTTCCTTGTAGTAGTAAAAGCTCTGACCTATATCAAGACACTCGGAAGAGAGGGTATCCCGGAGGCAAGTCAGAATGCAGTACTGAATGCCAACTATATGATGAATAAATTAAAAGACCTGTATCCGATGGCATATGACGAGATCTGTATGCATGAATTCGTTATGAGTCTTGCAGATCTGAAGAAGAAGACAGGCATTTCGGCAATGGATATTGCAAAAGGACTTCTGGATGATGGTATTCACCCACCTACAATGTATTTCCCACTGATCGTGGATGAAGCACTGATGGTAGAGCCGACCGAGACAGAATCGAAAGAGAGGCTGGATGATGCGATCGCAGTATTCCGCAAGTTATACGAACTGGCAGAGACAGATCCTGAGAAATTACATCAGGCTCCGGTGACAACTCCGGTTACAAGACTGGATGAAGTCAATGCGGCAAGACATCCGCATCTGCGTTACGAGTTTTAACAGGATAAGAAATGTTAACAGGTTTCATATCTGAGAATACCTGGAAGCGATAAACGGTTTTTGGGGAAAACCTGTATTGGTAAAATTTGAAGAGAGGAACAGTTATGGTCACAAAGCTTACGTATATAGAAAGCGATCAGGTGAACCCATACAAGAATCTTGCAGTGGAGGAGTATTTACTCCTCCACTGTGAGGATAAAGAGTGTATTTTGTATCTCTGGCAGAATCAGAATACCGTTGTGATCGGGCGTAACCAGAACGCATGGAAAGAATGTAAAGTCACAAAATTAGAAGAAGAGAACGGACATCTTGCAAGAAGACTTTCCGGAGGCGGGGCAGTCTATCATGATCTGGGCAATCTGAACTTTACATTTCTGGTAAATAAGGATGAGTACAGTCTGGAAAAGCAATTGCAGGTAATCATAAATGCAATGGGACGGCTGGGATTAAAGGCAGAAAAATCCGGAAGAAATGACATTCTGATCGATGGAAAGAAATTTTCCGGTAATGCATTTTATGAACAGGAAAAGCACTGCTATCACCACGGAACCATCATGGTAGATGTGAACATGGAAACACTGTCCAGATATCTGACCGTATCCAAAGATAAGTTAAAATCCAAAGGTGTGGACTCTGTGAAATCCAGAGTGACAAACCTGAAAGAATATCTTCCGGAACTGACGTTGGAAGAGTTAAAGAAAGCACTTCGTGAATCATTTGAGGAAGTCTATGGTCTGAAAGCAGAAGAAAAGAAGATGAAAGATCTGGATGCAGCCGAGATCGAAGAAAAGACGGCACATTTTTCATCATGGAAATGGCTGTATGGAAGAAAACTGGATTTCCAGTACGAACTGAGCCACAGATTTGCATGGGGAGGGCTTACGTTACAGTTTCAGGTAGAAGCAGGAAAGATCAAAGATGTGGAAGTCTATTCCGATGCACTGAATATCGAGCTGGCGGAAGCGATTCCAAAGTTCTTAAAAGGAATCAAATACCGCAAAGAAACCATGTGTGTACAGCTTGGATTATTCTGGTCGAAGGATAAGACGATTGAGAATATGATGAATGATGTGATTGCATGGATTCAGGAGTCAGAGTTATAAAGATGGAATAGAAAAACCTTGTAAAAATGTAGATTTTACAGGAGGAAAATGAAATGAGCGGAAAATATGAAGTGATAGTAATCGGTGCCGGCCCGGGCGGATATGTAGCTGCGATCAAAGCGGCAAAACTCGGACTTAAGACGGCCATTATAGAAGAACGAAGAGCGGGCGGAACCTGCCTGAACCGTGGATGTATCCCTGCAAAAGCAATGATCCATGCGTCTTCGTTATACAGAGAAATGAAGGAAGCAGATCGATTCGGAGTATCGGCTTCAGATGTGACATATGATTACGGAAAGATCGTTGCCTATAAAGAAGAGACAACGGACAAACTGGTACAGGGTGTTGAGCAGCTTCTGAAGGCAAATGGCGTAGATGTGTATGAAGGAAAAGGTATGCTTCTGGAAGAGAAGAAAGTGCGGATTCAGAGGAAAGTGGAAGATGAGGAAGATTCAACAATAGCAGAAAGTACAGCGGATGATACGGTGGATGATATGGTGATAGAAGGGGAAAATATTATCCTTGCCAGCGGTTCAAAACCACTGATACTGCCAATCCCGGGAATGGACAATGAAAGAGTCCTGACCAGTGATGCACTTTTTGCGATGAAAGAAGCTCCAAAGAGTCTGGTCATCATCGGAGGAGGCGTGATCAGTGTGGAATTCGCTACCGTATATGCGAATCTCGGATGCAAGATCACGATCCTGGAAGCAATGCCAAAATTAGTGCCGAACATGGATAAAGAGATCAGCCAGAACCTGAAGATGATCCTGAAAAAAAGAGGCATTGATATCCATACTTCTGCGGCAGTACAGGGCGTAACAGTAGAAGGAGAGACCTGTACCTGCCACTATATAGAGAAAGAAAAGGAACAGGAAGTAACAGCAGAGTATGTGCTGTGTGCAGTGGGACGCTGTCCGAATACAGATGGCCTGTTCGGAGAAAATGTAAAACCGGATATGGAACGCGGACGTGTGCTGGTGAACGAAAACTTTGAATCCAGTATCCCGGGAGTCTATGCAATCGGTGATCTGATCTTTGGTGCACAGCTTGCACACGCGGCAAGCGCACAGGGAATGGTTGTAGCCGAAAAGCTTGCCGGAAAAGAACCGTCCATAGATCTGAGTATCGTTCCGGGATGCGTCTATACAGATCCGGAGATCGCATCTGCCGGAATGACAGAAGATCAGGCAAAAGAAAATGGAATTGCCGTAAAATGTGGTAAGTTCATCATGAGTGCAAATGGTAAATCTATCATTACACAGGAAGAACGCGGCTTCATCAAAGTCGTAGCTGAAGAAGCAACCGGAAGGATCCTGGGAGCACAGATGATGTGTGCCAGAGCGACCGATATGATCGGAGAGTTCGTGACAGCGATCACGAATGGACTGACTGTAAAGCAGATGCTTAAGGGAATGCGGTCGCATCCAACTTATAATGAGGGAATCGGGGAGGCACTCGAGGAACTTGAAGGTGGCGCGGTGCATGTGGTGCCGAGGAAGAAGAAGTAAAATTTCTACTTAATTCACTAAGCTAGATCCCCGTACCTTCATAAAAGTTGGAAAGGCATTCCTGTTCAGATTCCATCATCGGGAACTTCTAAGATAAAAAAATCGGCCTAAAAGCAGCTTTCAAAAAATCCAAACTCGCCATCCGGCTCAAACAGTGGATTTTTTGAAAACTAACGGCCGATTTTTTTATCTAAGAAGTACCAACGATGACTCCATATTCACTGGAATGCCTTTCCAACTTTTATTACGTGTGTATCTAACGCTCTAGTGAATTAATAGAGTGCCCGGAGCCGTTATGATACCGGAAGTGTGTAGAAGCACCAGAAAATCAAGGCTTTTACTATAACTTTTCGGTTAGACACAAAGGTTACGGTTTGCCATTTAATTATTATGGCATGCGAAAACGCAAAACTCTTTACAGAAAAATCCAATTATGTTAAAGTACCAATATATCCAAAAAAGATTCGTATCTCTTAAGAAATCTGAAGCCTAGAAGGCAATCGGTAATAGTCTTGTATTCTGAGACAATTTCCCGAAAAGTAATCAATAGTAATAAGACAAGAATGCTTTAGGCATGAATTATTATTGCAAAATGAAACACGTAAATTTATAATGAAAGGAGAATTGGATGAAAGAAACTACGAAAATAGAAAATATGAAAAGAATTGAATGGCATCCGGCATTTCAGGCATCTATACAGATAGAATTTGAAGCAGAGAGCGAGAAACTTACGTTTGAACCGGAACATTTGTTGTCAAAAAAGCCGATGCAGATTGATGAACTCATTATAAAAGTGAAAGATAATGAGACGATTAAGAAAAATATTGGAAGGATATTCAGAAAGTATAATATAATTGAATACAAAAGTCCGGATGATTATTTAACAATTAATGATTTTTATAAGGTATATGGATATAGCTGTTTTTATCAGGCGGATACGGAAAAAGTGATGGAAATTTCACCGCAGGAGTTATCAATTACCTTTATCTGCAATCATTATCCCAGAACAATGGTTCAACATTTGTGTAAATATCGTAAATTGAAAATTAAGAAAGAAGAAGCGGGGATATATTATATAACAGGGGATGAAATTCCAATGCAGTTACTGATAACAAGGGAATTAAATCCAGAAGAGAACCTTTGGCTTCAAAGCTTACGAAAAGATATTAAAGGGGAAGAGGAAATAGAAAATCTGTTAAAGGTATATGAGGGGAAAAAGTATTCAAAATTATATCAGGCAGCTATGGATGTAATAACCCGTGCAAACTGGACTGCGATGATGGAGGTAAAAGGAAATATGTGTGAAGCATTAAGAGAATTGATGGAGGATGAATTTAAAGAGTTCGAACAACAAGTAACAGAACAGGTAACAGGAGAAGTAACAACTCAGATGATAAAAAATGCATACGAAAGCATCAAAGATAAAAATGCAATCTCCAAGATCTTAAAAGTCCCGGAGGATGTTGTCGAACGGGTATTACAGGATGAAAAAGAAGAAAAATAATACACAACTTATGGTGTAAGAATAAAAGATTAAGTAAAAACATTGGGAGGACGTTAGAGATGGCGGCAGCAAAGGAAGAATTATTGGAGAAACTTTCAGAATGTGTTCTGGAAATGGAAGATGAAGAGGTTGCTGATGTAGCGAAAGAATACATCGAAGCAGGGTATCCGGCACTGGATGGAATCATGGAAGGGCTGGTAGACGGTATGAATAAAGCCAGCGAGTTGTTTGAGGAAGAAGAATATTTTGTGACAGACATTCTGCTGTGTTCCGATGCGATGTATGCCGGACTGGAGGTATTGAGACCATATCTGCCGGATGAAGAGGAGCAGGCGGCAAAACCGGTTGCTGTGATTGGTGTAGTAGAAGGAGATACGCATGATATCGGGAAGAATCTGGTTAAGATCATGATGGAGACGGCCGGATTTGAGATGCATGATCTTGGGAGGGATGTGCCTGCAGAAGAATTTGTGAATCAGGCAGAAGCATTAAAAGCCCAATTGGTGTGCATTTCTACATTGATGACTACCACAATGGGAAATATGGAAGATATTATCGGGCTTCTGAAAGAAAGAGGTATCAGAGAGAACGTGAAAGTCATGGTCGGCGGCAGCCCGGTATCGAAGAAATATGCGGATGATATCGGAGCAGACGGATATTCGGTGAATGCAGTAGAGGCAGTCAGAGTCGCAAAAGAATTGCTGGATATTGCATAGCCTGCTATGAAAATAAAACGATTAATTATGAAAAGCATAAAAGTATTTAGACGAACAGAGAAGAGATCAGAAGAGAAGATCAGAAGAGAAGCTATCAGATAGGAAAAAGAGTAATCAATGAATGAAAAAGAAAGACTGAAAAAAGCACTGCACCATGAATCGACGGACCGTCCGCCGTGCATCTGCCCGGGTGGAATGATGAACATGATCACCACAGATCTGATGGACAAAGCCGGGATTACATGGCCGGAAGCACATCTGAATGCAGAGATGATGGCAGATCTTGCTCAGGCCAATTATGAAAATGGATGTTTTGAGAATGTAGGGGTGCCATTCTGCATGACGATTGAGGCAGAATCCATGGGGGCAAAAGTTACGATGGGAGACCGGGTGCATGAGCCGCATGTAACAGAGTATGCCCTGCATTCGGTGACGGAATGGGAAAAAATAAGACCAATGGATATGAATTCCAGAAGGACCAAGGTGGTACTGGATGCAATCCGCATTTTGAAATTGAGAAATCTGGATGTACCGATTATCGGAAATATTACAGGACCGGTCAGTACGGCGAGTTCTGTGATGGAGCCGGTGGTATTCTACAAAGAATTACGTAAGAAGAAAGAAGACGCACATAAATATATGGAACTGGTATCAGATGAGATCATTCGTTTCGCCAGAGCACAGATTGATGCGGGAGCGGATATCATAGCGATTTCGGATCCGAGCGGAACAGGAGAGATACTCGGGCCGAAATTATTTGAGGAATATGCAGTGCGCTATATTAACCGTATTATCGATCATCTGCAAAAGGAAAAGATGGGCGTGATCGTGCACATTTGTGGACAGATGAAAAATGTATACGCACAGGCAGAAATGATCCATTCGGATGTGTTGAGTTTTGATTCCTGTGTGGCAATGAGTGACGCGAAGAAGCATCTGAAAAAGCATGTACTGATGGGAAATGTCAGTACATGGACTCTGGAATTTGGAAAGCCGGAGAAAGTAGAACAGTTGGCTGCGAAATGCTGGAGAGACGGATCAGGAATTATTTCGCCTGCGTGCGGACTGGGAACAAAGTCACCGCTTGTCAATATTCAATCGATAAGAACAGGAATTCAAAAAGCAGCACTGAAAAATCAGACTGAGTCAGTAAATATTTAGAACCGGAAGAAATGAAAGAGATGAAGAAAGCAGAAAAAAGAGAAAGCCTGTTAAAACAATTGCTTGCAGAAGGAAAATATGTAGAAAATCCCTGTAATGGGAAGGGTATCTGCGGGAAATGTAAAGTAAAGATTCTAAACGGTGATGCAGGAAAAATCACAGAGACTGAAAAACATTTTCTAAGCACAGAAGAATTGGAACAGGGAATCCGGCTTGCATGTATGGTAGTTCCGGAAGAAAAACTGGAAGTGGAGATTTTGCAGAAAGACCGGAAGACAGAGGTACTTTCCGAAGGATATGTCCCGGAATTTGACATTGACACAGACATAGAAAAATGTGTGGTAAATCTTCGGAAACCATCACTGAAAGATCAGACATCGCTGGAAGACCAGCTTCTGGAGCAGTTAAGGGATGTGAAAATTCCGGTTAACGTATTGCAGAAAATGGAATTACAGGAAGGAATTTATACAGCAGTTATCTGGAAAAATGAGATATATAACAGACAGGAAAAAGTAAACGGGAAAGAATTGTTAGATCTGGAAATAGGGGATCAGACCGGACATCTGTATGGCGCAGCAATCGATATCGGAACGACGACGGTTGTAGTGTCGGTAATTGATATGATGACGGGAAAGGAACTGGGAACCGCTTCGAGTGTAAATGCCCAGAAAGTATTTGGTCTGGATGTCTTGACAAGAATCAGTTATGAGAATGAACATCCGGAAACCGGAAAAGAAGAATTACAGAAAGAAATTGTAGATTCTATCAACGAAATGTTAGAAGAAGCCTGCCGGAAGGCCGGAACAATAAGGAATGCAAGAATCCGGAAAAGTGATATCCATGAGATTACGGTGGCAGCGAACTGCACGATGATGCATATGTTGCTTGGCGTATCTGCCAAATCTATTGGAAAATCACCGTATGCTCCGGTATTTGTGAAGGCAAAGAATCTGCGTGCGTCAGAAATCGGTATTCAGGCAGGAGAAGGGGCGAGACTTTATTGTCTGCCGTCGGTATCGGCTTATATTGGTGCGGATATCGTTGCGGGAGCATATGTCTGTGAACTGCGTAAAAAACAGGAAGCAGTATTGTTTATCGATATCGGAACGAATGGAGAAATTGTATTCTCAGATCACGGCAGGCTGCTTAGCTGTTCCTGTGCGGCTGGTCCGGCGTTGGAAGGAATGAATATCAGTTCCGGCATGCGTGCGGCGGATGGAGCAATTGAAGATGTGAAGATCACAGAACAGGGAATAAAACTGCAGGTGATTGGACAGGAGAAATCAGGAAAGAAGAAAACAGAACAGGCAACAGATGGACCGGAAGAATACAGGAATGAGGAAATGGAAAGACACTGGCAAGAAGAACCGACAGGAATCTGCGGCAGTGGAATCCTTGCTGTAGTAAAAGAGCTTAGAAGGACCGGACTGATCCGGAAAGATGGAGCATTCATAAAATTGAAAGATATCAGTGAAGAAGATTACCGTTATCCGATGCTGGAATTAGATGGCAGAAAACGAAAATTCAAGATGACGGAAAAGCTTAGAATCACACAAGGCGATGTCCGTCAGGTCCAGCTGGCCAAAGGTGCGATTCTGTCTGGATTCTATGCATTGTTGAAAAAGGCAGGAAAGACTATGGAAGATCTGGATCAGGTAATGATCGCCGGTCAGTTTGGTGCACATCTTCCGGCAGAAAGCCTGATCGGAACCGGAATCCTGCCAAAAGAAGTAAAAGACAAACTGGTCTATGTAGGAAACTCTTCCAAAACAGGGGCGTATCTTGCATTAATGTCCGGCAAAGCGAAAAAAGAGATGGAAGAGCTGGCACATCACATGGAATATATGGAGCTGGGAGCAACGGAAGGGTACGAGCGTCTGTTTGCGGACTGCCTGATGTTCCCGGATGAAGCTGAAATTATGAAATAATAGGTATCCGGAACAGTTGAATAGGAGAAGTACCGTGTATTCGGAATATC
>JBNMJT010000092.1:0-9427 GCA_050873945.1 Dorea sp. | reverse complement strand
GCCATCGTCTTGACAGCCTGGATAAATCCTCCCTGGCCATTTAACACTGCCAGGATAACTGCTACGATTCCGCCCAGCATAATGATTCCCTGAATGAAGTCATTGATCGCGGTCGCCATGTAGCCGCCAAGAATCACATAGATTCCGGTAAAGACTGCCATTCCGATAACACAGTATTTATACGGAATATTGAATGCCATTCCGAACAGTCTGGATAATCCATTGTATACAGACGCTGTATATGGAACCAGGAAGATAAATACAATCGCTGAAGCTGTAATCTTCAGTGATTTGCTTCCGTATCTCTCGCCGAAGAAGTCCGGCATCGTCTTCGAATTCAAGTGCTGTGTCATAACCTTGGTACGTCTTCCGAGTACCACCCACGCCAGCAGACTTCCGATGATCGCATTTCCAAGTCCGATCCACGTCGACGCAAGCCCGTATTTCCATCCAAACTGTCCTGCATATCCTACGAATACAACTGCGGAGAAATATGACGTACCATACGCAAATGCTGTAAGCCACGGACCTACCGATCTCCCTCCCAATACATAACCATCCACACTTGTCGCATGCTTTCTCGCATAGATGCCGACCGATACCATAATCGCAAAAAATATCACCAGCATCAATAATTTCATCGCCATAACTTTTCTCCTCTACTTTCCTCAGTTCCTTTTTTCTGCTTAGCCATTTGCTAATTTGCTTTAAAGCGTTGCGCTTTAAAGCATTAAAGTTTATGTTGATAGAATAACATAGATGATAAGGTGTTGTCAATAATATTTTCACACAAAAAAGAACAGCTGCACTCTTCATTTCCAGAGTGTACAGCTGTTCTATGTATCTCGTCTTTTTATTTTACTCTTTATTGTATCTTTTATTTTTCTTTTGTATTTCCGTCTTGTATTCCTGTCTTCTATTTCATCTTCTCCACTCTGTCCTGAATGGTCTTGTTGAAATTCTCTACTTTTCTCTCATATGTAGAATTCATAAATTCAGACTTCAGCATGAAATCTGCCGTAGCCAGATTGTTGGCCGTCGGGATATCATAAAGAACCGCAATACGTGACAATGCTCTTACATCCGGATCGTGCGGCTGTGCCTCTAACGGATCCCACAGGAAGATCATGAAATCAATCTGTCCTTCTACGATCTTCGCTCCGACCTGCTGGTCTCCTCCAAGCGGGCCGCTGTTGTAGCCTTTTACCGGAAGACCTGTCTTCTCTGCGATCAGACGTGCAGTTGTACCTGTACCACATAAGAAATGTCCTTTTAAGATCTCTTTATTCTTATCGCACCACTCGATCAGCTCTTTTTTCTTTCCGTCATGAGCAACCAGTGCGATATGCTTTGCTTTTCCAATTTCAAATGTTACAAAATTATCGTTTAACATCTGTTGCGTTCTCCTTTCACGTTATATCCTTTTATCATATCTATATCTCGGACTTATATTTATAATAAAATGTATTTTATTGTCTGTCAACTTTAATTCTAAAAGATATGACATCCGCTTCTTCCATTTTCTTTCACATAATACAATGCCTTATCCGCATCTTTAAAAATCGTTCCCTCCGGATTCTCTCTGTCAGAAAACGCTACACCAACACTCAGTGATACTGCCGGAATTCCTTCTTCTGCAATCGCCAGTTTTTCATTCACTGCCTTGATTTTATCTTCGATCGTATATTTCAGATCTGTTGTCATCTCTACCATGATGACTGCGAACTCATCTCCGCCGATACGACAGACATAATCAATACTACGGAATGCTGTCTTCAGATTCTTTGCTACCTTCTTCAGTATCTCATCTCCGACCGCATGTCCATATGTATCATTGACAGATTTGAACGTATCTACATCAACCAGAATCAGCGCAAACGGATTATCTCCTCGTTCATAGATATCCAGGATTTTCTCGTAAGAGCCACGGTTCAGAAGATCCGTCAATGCATCATGTTCTGCCTGATGACGGATCAGACGCTGCGTCTCTTCATTCTCTGCATATACCTGATTATAAGTTTCTGCCAGTTTCTGAAGCTCTGCCGCTCCGATCACCGGGAAAATCTCTCCCTTTTTAATACTTTCATTATAACTAATCAGAGGCTTCACAACCAATACCCGTATCATAATACCGATTGCAATCACAAGCACAGTCAGAAGCAGAACACCGATCTCCAGTTTTCTGTACATATCGTAGAATACCGTAGTCGCCCTGCTCTGCCGGTTCTTTGTCTGACGGATCAGCTCCGACATACAGTCCGACACTTTATTAGATATCTGCTGCTTCTTATTGCGGTAATTACTGTCATTCAAAAGTCTCTGGGCTTTATCCATCTTTTCATCTTTTGAAAGCCCCTGATCTGCTTCTGACAACGTCATTGACTCTATCTCATCCGGAAGATTCCGTCTGCCTGCATTCGTCGCTGATGCCACAAGCTTCATCGAATACATCTCAACCTTTGTGAGATTATCAGAACTCTCCAATGCCGACTCCAGTGAAGTAAGCACCTTCGAACCTTTAAAATATTTCTGCAGATTTTCCACTGCCTTATCTCTGCGTCTCAGAACATTTACTTCCTGAAAATACGAATCCATATATCTGCGCGAACCTGTCGAGGCATATTTTCTGGCTTGTTCTGTCAGGTAGTCCGATGCATTCTGCAGCTGTCTCGCCGAATTCTCACATTCAATGTATTGATTCGTAGCCCGCTTCATGATCTTGAATTCTTTCTGTCCCCAAACAGATACGACAGCAAAAAACAATGCAATAAATATCGTAAATCCGATCCCCCAAAAGCTTACTGTCTGAATCTTAATCTTTCTCTTCATCCGTTCCCTTCTTTCACCCGTTATCACCTACATGATCACAGGTCATTATTTACGTCATCTCATTTTAACGCATTAAAGTATTCAAATATAATTTTAGCAGTTGACATTAGGAATATCAACTGCTAATTTACATTTCTTTTTAATATCTTCTTAACTCTTCTTTGATCTGCTTTCCGAGTTCATCTTCTGATACATGACTGTATTCTGTTGCTTCAGATGTGATCTTCTTATCGCCCTTACCGTAATACTTACCGTAATATTTGCCATAATAATGACCCGTCTTCTTTCTGTCAACTTTATTCAATACAACACCCAGGATCGGGCATCCGGAATTCACAAGCTTCTGCTTTACATCCTGTGCAAGCCGGTACTTAATTGCTCCGGCTTCCATAACCAGCATTGCTCCATCGCTGTGTTCTGCAACAATTGCTGCATCAACAATCATTCCAAGCGGTGCCGCATCAATAATAATATAATCGTACAGTTTACGCAGATAATCAAGCATCGCACCGAATCTCTCCCCGGCAAGTAATTCCGGCGGATTTGGTGCATATGGACCCGCAAATATCACATGAAGTTTCGGAATATTAGTAGCCATTACTACATCTGCCAGCGAACACTGCCCGGACAGGAAATGTGTCAGTCCTTTATCCGCATTCGTAGCCTGCAGTCTGGATACCATGACGGACTTTCTAAGATCCGCATCTATCAGCAATACTCTTTTATTCAGCTCTGCCAGCGCAGCTGCAAGACGGGTAGATATCTTCGTCTTACCTTCTCCCATAACACAACTGGTCACTGTAATTACCTTCTTATCGTTACCACAGAAAAGGATGTTCGTTCTCAGACTCTTCATCTCTTCTGTCATCGCGTAACTCATCGGCTCCAGTTCTATTGTAGTCCTTTTCATCTTGCTTATCTTACCTCTTTCTTACGAAGGCAGTAAGCTCCGCCGATCAGTAATAATACAGCCATAGCTGCCATAGCCGGGATTGCTGCAGTCTCACCGGTCTTTGGTGATACTTTACCTGTTGAAGCTGCTGCAGTATTCTTATCTACAACAAATGCCACACATGCAAGCTGGTCGGCATTCTCAAATGTTACAGTAATTGTTCCATTACCTGCTGTGCACTGTAATGATACCCACTGTCCATTCACATAGGCAAGAACTGCTACCTTTGTTCCGGCAGTTACACCCGGTACATTAAATGTCAGGCTGATTGGGAATTTTACATCCTGTCCATTTAAAGAAATCGAACGTACATCAACAACTTCCATACCTTCTACATAAGAAGATCCCATAGCCGCTTTTAATCCGGCTTTTGTACGGATTGAAGCTGCTGCATCATTGTACTGTCCGGCTATAGCTCCCATTCCAAAATGAAATGCTGTTCCATTTGCATCTTTTCCTGCATTCGCAGTTACTACTCCATCCGCCTTCGGACTGTTTGCAGCAAAGGCTGTTACACCTGTTGCCATTATCATAACTACTGCCATCACCATACAAATGATTTTCTTCATACTTTTCTTCATCATATGTCCTCCTTTTCCTTTATCATTCAATTGTAGTGCTTTTTATCCGCTCTATAAAGCTCATTATATCATTTACCAACTGGTTTGTAAAACATTTCCAGAACTTTTTCGTACAAATTTGTCTCATTGATATAAAATTCGTCATGTTCCTCCCCGGCTTTCATCTCTCCGTCGATCGTATCCACCGGTTCGTTCCATTCACAGTGATCCAGCTTCCGGATCTGATCCACCGACAGATCTGTATAGATATATTCGCCGGCTGATCCCGTCACCAGATCATAGATAACATCTGCATCCGTATTCTTCATCTGATCGATCAGAGCCGTCAGAAACTGATTCTGCCTGTTCATACGGTCCGTATTACTTCCCGTCACACTGGTATCACGATAGCGGACATAAGATTCCGCCTGCGTTCCATTCATAACGAGTTCTGCCCCCGCCGTAAATGCCGGGTCTATATTACTGTAATCTTCCTGCAGCGTGATCTTCACGCCACCGATCGCATCTACGATCTGCGCAATTCCTTCCACATCCACGGTGATCACATTGCGGACCGGAATCCCGTACAGAAGATCCGACACTGTATTTTTCATCAGCTGGCTGCTCTTCTTCGTACTGTTTCCATATGCATACTGTAATGCGATCTGTGCATTTTCCTTCTCAAGAAATGTACCTGCATCGTCATAAATGGAAATGTTCGTCATCGTGTCTCTGGACACTTCCAGTATTCTCACATTCTTATCCGCATCATTCTGTGCCAGCAGAAGAATGGTGTCCGCCTGCCCGCCTTCACCCGCCTGACTTTTTACTTCTACTTTCTCCGAACGGTCCACCCCCAGGAACAGGATGCTCTTGATATCCGTATTGTATTTATATTTTCTGCCCTGATATGTGATGATATCACTGTCTTCTTCATCATCAGGCACCGGAGCTTCTGTCTGGTCATTCCGGTTCTGTCTGGTATAAATCACAGCTCCGGTTCCGGCCGCCAGTATCAGCAGCACGATCACCGCTATCCATAATTTCTTACTTTTCTTCATCTGTCTGTACCGCCTCCACGATATACCGGTTGTCCGGCTGTCCGGCAATGCAGGTACTGAGCGTCAGGATCTTACTGTCTGTCCCCACCTGCACGGATTCGTCTATGCTGTTCTTCATATTTCTCGAACCAAAAACGGAATCCAGATATAACTGTCTCTGATATTCATCCGAGAAATCATAGTTTCCCAGAATATGTGCATTGCTGTATACAACGGCAGCAAATATCCGGTATGTGATCTTTTCCGACGGTGTATAGATATACACATATGGGTGTTCCTGCAAGAACTGACTGTCTTCATAAGAATGCAGATTCTGGAACATCGAGCCGTCCTTCATATTATGTCCGTATATGACCGTATTATAATCAGAAAAATCCTTCGCATTCAGCGATTCTGTATAAATGGATCCCGGATATCCTTCTTTTCCTTCGATCGTATGATTCAGATAATAGGAATCATCATCCGCTTTCTGCACGACCGGATAATTAATCTGCGTCCCCGGGATCTCGATCCATGCATAAATGTCCGCATTCGATGCCTGAAGGCTCTCAAAATCTATCGGACTTACATACTCTTTCTCTGCCGAATCCTCTGTCTTCTTTTTCCTGTTGTCTGTAACTTCCTTCTGCACTTTGGTATAAATGTCTTCATTTGCCTTTTTCTGATATTCATACCAGCCTATATAAGCGATCATTGCCGCTGTGGCAATGATCATAAGAATTCCAAGAACTTTCCTTATATTCTTCATTAAGCAGACTTCTTTCTGCGCTTATTCTTTTCCAGTGAAACGGTTGCAAGCGTATTGAGCTGAAGATATTTCTTAATATCATCTTCTGTCTTGATCGTATCATCCATCATATATCCCATTATGATAATTGCAACCGCAATTGCCGCACCGACAATTCCACCCATCGCAATATTCTTCATCAGGTTCGGGCTGGATGGTGCTTTTGGTGTAATTGCTTTTTCTGCAATGCTCGGTTTATCCGTTGCCATTACAGATGAAATATTCTCTGCAACAGCCTCTGCCATCGCATTCGAGATTGTCTTTGCCAGCTTCGGATCCGAATTCGTTACATGAATCTTTAAGATATGTGAATCTGTCGGATTCTCCAGATTCACTGCTCCGACCAGCTGTTCATATGACATATTCAGATCCAGTTCTTTGATGACACTCTGGATAACCGGTCTGCTCTTTGCCATGATCGTAAAGTCTGCTGTCAATTCCGAACTCAGCTGCAGATCTGCAACCGATGAAATACTGGTTGTCTGCCCCAGAATATATATCATGGAAGTGGCTGTATACTGCGGGGTAACCATAATCTTCGTGTAACCGCCCGCAAGCACTGCACCGATTACCAGACACGCAACTATCGCCCAAAGCTTTCTCCACAGCACTCCTGCCAACTCTAAAAGATCGATCTGCATATCTTCTGTATTTCTTATCTTTTCCTCCATTATAATCCTCCGTATAAACTATCATCACTATTCAGTTATAAACACTGTCTTTTCTATTATAATCCCTGTTTATAAAAATGAAAAGAACTTTTTTCCTGTCATAGCCTCAAAGCTTGTCCGTACAGCTTCTTCAGACATATCACACTCCAGATACTGTGGTGAATACTGCGTCTCTTTTTCTTCAGTACGTGAAGTCTCTTCCTGTTCTTTTCTGATGTCGTCCTGTGTGATCACAACCGTGAACAATTCTTCTTCCGGATCATCCACCACATAATCCCCGCAATACGTCTTCATCGTATCATACTGGCTGTCCACTGCGATCACAACATCTGCAAGCTTTATCCTGAACCTCATACTCCCGCTCCTTTTTTCTGTTTTTTCACTCTTCTCCATATACCGTACACAACACGCATGCACACGCGGCGGATTGGATATAACGCCACCCAGGCACGTGTATACAGCCGGTACTTCCAGCCATTCATGTCTACTTCTCTGCCATCCCGGTAGAACTGATCCAGCACACCGATGATCTGCACATCCTCCTCTTACCGTTTTCCATTTATTATTCTTTATCCTGCTTCTTCAATTCTTCAAGCTGCGCTTTCTGCTCCGCTTTGTACTGCTGATACTCTTCCTTCATCTGTGCCAGTTCTGCATTCGCCGCCTGTCTGTCTGCTGTATACTCCTGATAATTCAGGATATTCGCTCCTTCATCCTTCATATCCTGCAGCTGTGACAGGAACTGACCGAATTTGTTCTGACTCAGATCCTGATTCTTATCTTCCGGTGTCTCCAGCACTCTTGAAAATGTAATGCCCATGGATCTGCCGCCCGATAACGCTTCCTTCATAACCGTTGTCACATTACTGTAATTCTCTTTCAGCGTGATACTGTCCAGCTCATGCCAGTTCTCGTCATATGTATCAGCCAGACCGATCTTCTTATCTTTCACGATGATCAGTGAATGGATTCCCCGGTTCTTCAGACTTTCATCCATGCCGTCTGCATACTGATCTTCCCGGCATACGAAGACTCCCGGCTGTTCGATTCCTTTTTCTGTCCACAGTGCCAATGCCTGGTCCAGTGCTGCTTCCCAGCCCGCCAGATCATCTTGCGCCGATGCCGTAAGTGCAAATGCATAACTCCAGCCGGACGCTCTCATGGTATCGAATTCTTCTCTCGTCATATCTTCCGGACGCTCTCCCGGAGCAGCTCCATCACGCAATACCAGCGTACCGCGATAATCCGCCTGCTGCATCTCCGGATACACATAGTCATAAATACTCCGGTCAATCGAATCGACTGTGAGCACCACATCCAGATTCCCGTAAGATTTTGCCTTCAGTTTTTTCTTCCATTCCACACATTTGGCCTGATATTCCGTCTTCGCAATGCCATATGCTGACATTTCCCTTTTTTCATCTGCCGCTGCCACCTCACGGTCCTGCGCACGGGCTTTCTTATCATTATGTATCATAAATGCCAGCGCAATCACTCCGATCACACAGACCACCAGTGCTGCGATCTTAAGCAAATGTTCCCTGTCTTCTCTGTTCATTCTGTCTCCCTGTTTTTTATCTCTTAGTTTTTATCTCTGAGCTTCTATCTCTGATTCTATACTTTTGACGCTCTTCCTATTTCCGGCTTTTATTATACCACGGAAAACCGTCCGTCTTCCAATCTTACAATCTCATCTGCGCTCTGGATCGCGGCATCTTTGTGCGAAATGCACACGATGGTCCTGTTCTTCAACTGTTTCAGATTCCGCAGAAGCCTCTCTTCCGTATCCGCATCCAGCGCCGAAGTACACTCGTCAAGCAATAATACCGGTGCTTCATTCAGAACAGCTCTTGCGATTGCAATCCTCTGCGCCTGTCCTTCCGAAAGTCCGATTCCCCGTTCTCCGATCACAGTATCATACCGTTCCGGAAATGTCTCAATATCCTCCGCAATACATGCAAGCTCAGCCGCACGCACAACTTCCGCTTCCCCCACAACGCCATTTCCAAATGTAATGTTGTCCCGGATCGTCCCCGAAAGCATCAGATTGCCCTGTGGGACATAGGCAAATATACACCGCATCCCGGCACTGATCTCCTGCCTTCCGGATGTTGTCTCTATATACAGACTGCCTTCCTGTAGCACCGCCAGATTCAAAAGCAGCTTGATCAATGTACTCTTTCCGGCTCCCGACTGTCCGATCACCGCCATAAATGTTCCCTTCTCTATCGTAAGTTCCGCATGATCCAGAACCATTTCCCCGTCTTCATATGTAAAGGTTCCATCTTCCAGATGTATCGCTTTCATTTCTTTATAGAAGGCAGCCACATCTGTCACTTCTGCTCCTTCTACTTCATCTGTCAGTTCTTCCAACTCCATCAGCCGCTCCGCTGACGCCGTCATACTGTAATACTGCGGCAGAAGTCCCGACATATTCCGGAACGGCGCTTTGATCTGGTCAATGATCTGCAGAAAAGCCGTCAGGACTCCAAACGTCATCTGACCGCCCGCGATCTGCAAAGCTCCCCACACCATTGCTATATAATATCCGCCGGTAAACAGTACAT
>JBNMJT010000091.1:0-9428 GCA_050873945.1 Dorea sp. | reverse complement strand
GTGCATGGAATACTTCAAAATTAATCCGTCTCTTATAATATGTAACTTCAAATAAGAGTGTCTTCTTATCCCTTACATATAAGCTGCTGCAAGGCTCTTTATATTCCTCTCCTACTACCGGCCTTAATTCACTCTTCTCCAGATAGTGCCAGAACAGTCCTTTTCTCATGACCGATAAGAATACAGGATATTTTTCAATCGTCTGATTCAGTGCCTCCTGCAAGACACTTTCTTCTACTTCTTCCTTTAGCTCGCAATAGAACCGGAATACTCTGGTATCTTTCGGGCTGCTGGCTGCGGAAAATAACTTCGCCGCATTATCCAGGCTTCTCCAGTAAGCACGTTTTTGTTCAAACACTGCTTTTCCCCCTTATCTCTCCCGCTGCTATTCACCCTCTGCCGGATCTGCATTTCTTCCGCTTTTCGTCCATGTATAGCTGCTCAGGAAACGATTAATAATCGCAAAACTTTCCTGCACATGGTAATATTTTACCCCCAGTGCAAAAAATCCATGAAGCGCATCCTGAATCCGGTGAACCTCCACCCGGTTGCCCGCCTCTTTCAGACGTCTTCCATACTCTTCCCCCTCATCTCTGAGCGGATCACACTCTGCCGTTAAGATCAGTGTATCCGGCTGGTTACTGTAATCCGTCTCCATCAGAGGTGCAAGATATTTGCTCTTCTTATCTTCTTCCGCCGAAGCATAAAAATTAATATAATCCCGCATCTTTCCTGCCGTCAGAAGATATTCTGTCCCGTAACGCCGGACTGACAGATACGGGGAATTCTCGCTGTAATCATTATTTACCGCCGGGTAGATCAGAATCTGCCTCTTTGGCAGAAATTCTCCCTGGTCTCTTGCCATCAGAGAAACAGCTGCTGCGAGGTTGCCGCCTGCGCTGTCCCCGATCAATGTGATCTTATCCGGATCGGTATTCAGGATAAAACGGTTCGTAAACATGGCTCTGGCCGCCATATAGCAGTCATAGAAACCAATCGGAAATGGATATTCCGGCGCCAGTCTGTATTCTACCGACACCACGATATGCTCCGTTGCCGATGCCAGGCGGGCACAGATTCTTTCATAATTATCAATGCTTTCCGTTACCCATCCGCCCCCGTGAAAGAACAGGAATACCGGCAGGTCATCCTCCATCTTCTCGCCCGGAAGGAATATCCTCACCGGGATCTGATGATCACCGTTATAGATCTTATAATCGATCGTCTTATGAAAGATCTTCATTGGATCGATCGCTTTTAAATTCGCCAGATGCCTCGAAGCCTCCACTTCGATACCATCAAAAGACAGCGCCTTTAATACTCTTCTCATTGATTTGTTAATCGCCATATTACTTCCTTTATCATTATCTTTTCTTACTTATTCTTTTACCTGATATATCCTTCTTCGTATGCTTTTGCTTTATTAAATGCATATAATTCTGCAAATGTCGCCTGTTTGTATGGTGACGCATAGAAGATTCCCACCATTCCACAGGTAATGACCGTAAGAAGATCCCATCCAAGGAATGACAGATCCAGAATGAATGTCTCCATCTTCTGTCCTTCCATCATACGCTTGCTGATCTGGAATGCTTCTTTTCTGTCCATTCCCGGGTTCTCTGCAAGAATATACGGGATCATCAGGTATTCATAATGCTTTACGATTCCAGGAATCACCAGCAGTAATGTCCATAAGGATGTAAACAATTCTCTCAGGAACATTGTCAGTACAATATTTACATAATGTCCGGAACGGAATGTATCAAACATCGTTCCAACCGTTGGATTCTCTGTCTTATTCAGCACGAAGAAACGTTTTCCGCCTACTTCCAGAAGATTTCCCACGAAGATCTTCAATGCCCATATTACAATCGTTAATATAATCGCAGCCATTGCAATTGCCAGCCCTGCAAATGGGAATCCCCATCCGTAATGATATGAGAATGAAACCCCGTCATTCCCATACAGACTGTTCTGTGAAGCGCCGCTTCCTGCCCTTCCTCCATTTACACCGCTAAGTCCTGTGATGATTCCCATGATCACTGCCACAGCCACACATGCCCAGTAGTTCTTCTTAAATGCAACCTTACCATTTGTTTTCAGTCTTTCTCTTGTCCAGTTCATGTCATGTCCTCCTTGTCTGTCTCTTATGTCCATTCTGTTTTCTACAGCATCTTATTCTGTTCTTTCACACTATCCCTGCTGTTTTGCATTCTGAATCTTTTCATTCAGATCATTCAGATAGACCCAGCGCTCCATCTTTTCATCCAGTGCATTCTCGGTCTCTTCCTTTTTCTCCATAAGTTCCCGTAATTTCACCGAATTGGTTGCGTTGGCTGCGATCTGTGCATCCAGCGTCTCGATCTTTTCTTCGAGCTTTGCAATGTCATCATCGATTGTCTCGAACTCCCGCTGCTCTTTGAATGTGAATTTCAGCTTTGGTTCTCTCTGCTTCCAGGTATCTTTGGAAGAGCTCTCTGCTTTCTTCGGCTGTTCTTCTGTTCCGGCAGAGTGTCCTTTCAGTGACATCTCCGTATCCAGACCTTCCAGCTCTTTGCGGATCAGATAATCCGAATATCCGCCCTCGAACTGACGCACCTTTCCGTCTCCTTCAAATGAAAAGATACGGTTCACGATACGGTCAAGGAAATAACGGTCATGCGATACCGTAATGATGATTCCGTCAAAATGATCCAGATAATCTTCCAGGATGGTCAGTGTCTGGATATCCAGATCGTTGGTCGGCTCATCCAGGATCAGCACGTTCGGCGCACTCATCAGTACACGCATCAGATACAGTCTTCTCTCCTCTCCTCCGGAAAGCTTCTCGATCTTCGACCACTGCATGGCTCCGTCGAATAAGAATCGCTCCAGCATCTGGGATGCTGTAATCTTCCCGTCCGATGTTGTGACATATTCTCCCACTTCTTTGACATAATCAATCACCTTCATGGACGCATCCATGTACTCATTCTCCTGTGAGAAATATCCGATTCGGATCGTCTGTCCGATATCTATTGTTCCACTGTCCGGCTTCACAATCCCATTGATGATCTTAAGAAGTGTCGTCTTGCCGCAGCCATTCGGCCCGATAATTCCGATACGGTCGTTCTTCAGGAAGATATAGCTGTAATCATCGATCAGCTTTCTGGTACCATAAGATTTACTGATATTCGCAAGCTCGATCGTTTTATTCCCCATACGGGATGCCACCGAATCCAGCACCACTCTCTTTTCTTCCTGAATATCCTTGATCTCCTGCATTGCTTTGATGCGGTCAATGTGAGCCTTCTGCTTTGTACTTCTGGCTCTTGCGCCTCTTCCCAGCCATTCAAGCTCCGTACGGAGAAGACTCTTCCGCTTCCGTTCCGTAGCCAGTGCCATATCCTGACGCTCGGCTTTCAGCTTAACGAATTCAGAATAATTGCCCGGGTAGCTGTATAATTTTCCCTGATCCACTTCCACGATCCTGGTTGCCACACGGTCCAGGAAATAACGGTCATGCGTAACCATCAGTATGGCCCCGCGGAATCCGATCAGATATTCCTCCAGCCATTCCGACATCGCATTGTCCAGGTGGTTGGTCGGCTCGTCCAGTACCAGGATATCCGCCGGTGTCAGCAATGCATTGACCAGCGCGATCCTCTTCTTCTGTCCGCCGGACATATGCTCTACTTTCTCGTCATAATCATAGAAGCCAAGCTGATTCAGCATGGATCTGGCATCTGCCTCGATCGTCCACTGGTTCAGTTCATTTACATTATCTGCAATTGCCGCACGAAGGACTGTCGTTCCCTCTTCAAATTCCGGTGTCTGCGGAAGATAACAGATCTTCACCTGATTACCCATACTGATCTTGCCTTCATCGTAAGGTTCAATTCCCGCTGCTACTTTTAACAGTGTAGACTTTCCCATCCCGTTGATGCCGATCACACCGATCTTCTCATTCTCATTGATGCTGAATGCAACATCATCCAGAAGAACACGGTCGGTATAGGCCTTCGTAATATGTTCCATCGTAAGTAAATTCATACGTTTGTTCTCCTTCATATACCTTTCGGATCTGCCGCAGGCATCTCCGTCAGGATACTTTGATAGGTCAAAAAGAGACCGGAAACACCGATCTCTTTTCGTTCTCCTCTTTCTATTATATTTTACAGAAAGATATATTTCAATATGAATAATACCGCAAGCACATACATTAATGCACTGATCTTCTTTTCTTTTGCTTTACCAGTCATCAGGTTCAGGATCACATAAGAGATAACTCCCATAGAGATACCTTCTGAAATACTGTAGAAGAATGGCATAGCCAGGATACAGATGTAGCATGGCAGTGCTTCTGAAAAGTCATCAAAGTCAATGTGTGTCACATTTGTCAGCATGTAGAATCCTACTACGATCAATGCCGGTGCTGTTGCAAATGATGGAATTGCAAGGAAAATCGGTGACAGGAACAGCGACAGTCCAAATAAAATGGCTGTTGTTGCAGAAGTCAGTCCGGTTCTTCCTCCTTCGGATACACCGGATGCACTTTCTACGAATGTTGTAGTAGTTGTTGTTCCAAGTACTGCTCCGATCGTTGTTGCAACCGCATCAGCCATCAGCGCACCCTTGATATTCGGAAGATGTCCTTCCTCATCTAACATGTCTGCCTTTGTAGATACACCGATCAGAGTTCCGATCGTATCAAACATATCTACAAATAAGAATGCAAAGATAACAACGATAAAGTTCAGCGAGAATACACCGCTGAAATCAAGCTTTCCAAATACCGGCATGATGCTCGGGATTGCGAATCCAGAGCTGAAGTCCGGAAGCAGGCTGTAGAATCCGATCCCCGGATTCGGTACATAGATACCTGCCATCTGGCAGATAATTCCGAGGACCCATGTGATCAGGATTCCCCATAAGATATTTCCCTTTACATTCTTGATTACCAGGATTCCTGTAATTCCCACACCGATCAGTGCAAGAAGAACCGTGATTCCTACGTTATTCATGGATGCTTCCACACCTTTTGCACTGTTATATCCATCAATAGAGAATAACTGCAGAAGCGTAGAACCACCTACTACGATATTTGCATTCTGAAGTCCGATAAATGCAATGAACAATCCGATACCGACACTGACTGCGGATTTCAGATTCTTCGGGATTGCATTGAAGATTGCCTCACGGATATTTGTAAGTGAAAGCACGATAAAGACAATACCTTCTACAAATACGGCTGTCAGTGCAACGTCCCACTTATACCCCATTCCAAGAACAACCGTATATGCGAAGTATGCATTCAGTCCCATTCCCGGTGCCAGTGCGAACGGATAATTCGCGAAGAATGCCATTAGAAATGTACCGATCATTGCCGCCAGTGCTGTCGATGTAAAGATTGCACCGGAATCCATACCTGTCGCAGACAGGATACTCGGATTGACTGCAAGGATGTACGCCATGGTCATGAACGTGGTAATACCTGCCATAACCTCTGTCTTGGCATCGGTTCCGTTCTCACGGAGCTTAAATAATTTTTCCAACATGTTTCTCTTTTCCTCCTTATACTCTCAAAAAATAAGATAACAAACTATAACTTACTGTATCTCTCTTATTTTTTTTCTCAAAGCAAGTACCTGATTCGGCGCTACAGATAACTCATCGATTCCCATCTGGATGAACTTCTCTGTCAGGCTTAAATCAGCCGCCAGATCACCGCATAATGCGATCTTCTTTCCTTCCAGGTGGATATTATTGGCAATAATACGGATCATCTTAAGAAGTGCCGGATGATGTGTATTATAAAAACGCTCCAGTCTGCTGTTCGTTCTGTCCATTCCGAGTGTCAGCTGTGTCAGGTCATTCGTTCCGATACTGAAAAAGTCGGCTTCTCTTGCCAGTTCCCCGCTGATCATAACTGCTGCCGGTGTCTCGATCATAACACCGATCTTAATCTCTTCGTTGAACGGGATCTTCTCATCTTTCAGTTCCTTCTTTATTTTTTCCAGGATCAGCTTCGCCTGTTTCACTTCCTCTACATCTGTGATCATCGGAAACATGATCGACATATTTCCATATACGGATGCACGTAAGATCGCACGGAGCTGTGTCTTAAATATCTCATCTTTATCCAGTGATACACGGATTCCTCTGTAGCCGATCTCCGGATTATTTTCTTCTCCGAGATCCAGACATTCTGCCTGTTTCTCTCCTCCCAGGTCTGCCGTACGAATCACAACTTTTTTGGTTCCCATCGCTTCTGCTGCCAGACGGTATACCTGGAACTGCTGCTCTTCTGTCGGCAATTTGGTTCCATTTTCGATATAGATGAATTCACTGCGGAATAATCCGATTCCGCCGGCGTCACTTCGCAGTACATTTTCAATATCTTCTCTGGTTCCGATATTCGCACATACATCAATCTTCTGACCGCTCTGTGTAATATTCTCTTTTCCTTTCAGACGTTCCAGATTCTGTACCTGTGTGTGATTCTCATCCTGCTTCTGCTTCATCTTGGATATCGTCGTGTAATCCGGCTCGATATACACTTTTCCTTCAAATCCGTCGATGATGATCGTCTTGCCTTCGTATTCTTTTTTCAGGGATTCTCCCAGTCCAATCACCGATGGGATTCCTTTGGTTCTTGCAAGTACCGCCGTATGTGAATTGATGGTTCCGTATCTGGTCACAAATCCAAGGATCTTACTCTTGTCAAGCTTTACAGCCTCACTTGGATACAGTTCTCCCGCAGCCAGAATAAACGGCTCGTCCGTCAGCATCTTGTCTTTCCATGCTCTTGCAAGGATCCGGAGTACTCTTGTCGATACATCCTTTACATCCGCTTCATGTCCCTGAACATAATTCTTATTACTCTTTGAAGCACTCGCCAGTACATTTTCGACTGCATTCTTTACCGCATATTCCGCATTCAGTTTATGCTCTACGATGATACTCGTGATCTGACGGATGATCTCCTGATCTTCCAGGATCATCTGCTGCATCTCGAAGATCGCTGCATTCGCTTCCCCGACATCTTTGGCAGCCGAATCATACAGGTCACGCAGTTCCTGAAGCGCCTTCTGTCTGGCCTTCTGGAAACGCATCACTTCTTTTTCTACATCTTTGACATAGATCCGGCGGATCTCTTTTGTATCGCGTTTATAAAAGGAAAGTCTTCCGATTGCAATTCCTTCCGATATCTTTTTTCCTGTCAATGTAATCATAGTTTTTCCAACCTTTTAAATCCTTTGTTAGTATTGAACAATACTACTTTACACGTTTGGCGTTCATTCGTCAAGTAGATTGATCTTTTGTACAAAAACACAAAAACATTCCATATATCCATTGACGTATTTATCAATATATGCTAATCTGACAACAGCGCATTTTATAGATTCCTTATATAATTGTGCGCTTTAATAAAATTTTATGGAGGTATAATGATGAAAGGTACTGTAAAATGGTTTAACAACCAAAAAGGCTACGGTTTCATTTCTGACGCTGAAGGTCATGATGTATTTGTTCATTATTCAGGACTGAACATGGACGGATTCAAGACTCTTGAAGAAGGTCAGGAAGTGGAATACGAAGTTACAGACGGCGCTAAAGGACCACAGGCTGTTAATGTAACACCACTCTAATCATAACGAATCTAAGTTTTTGATGTACCTTTTATATATTAAAATATAGCTATTTCAGATTTGAATATTTAAAAGTAATACATGACTTAATGAGAGAGATTACGAGAAAAAGCCGGATAACAACTGTTACCCGGCTTTTTTCGTATCTGTTCCTGCTTTATTGTTAATTCTGCTCCTGCGGTCTTGTAATATTCAGCTGGAGATCCACACCAAATGGATTGACTACAACTCCTGTCATTCCAGGTCCCATTGCTTCCGGAACCTTTGCTGCTTCCAACATTCCCATGGAATATCTGGTATCTGCGTTATTATTCTGGAATTTCAGGAATTCCTGAATATCGGTAAATACCGGCAATAATACCTGTCCGTCATTTTTATTCAATACCGGCATCTTCTTCTCTTCCGTGATCGCAGTAATGAATGTTGCCTTCTGGTAATGTGCCATCAGTTCTTCCTGAATATCTTTCATATCTTCTGTAATCTTCATTTCCTTCTGCTTACGCGCTTTCTGCATGAAATACATAGCTGTGATCTGGAAGCTTGGATTCTCGATTGGTTCCTCTCCCGGTTTCTGTTCCGGTCTTCTGACCAGATCCGTAAGCTGAAGCTTGATCTCATCTTCCGTATCTTTTCCAACCCACATGCCGTTCACTCCTGCCGGGAATAAACTGCTGTAAAACGGAAGCATATATTTATTCTCAATATTAAATATCTTCAGAGGATTTCCTTCTTTCAGGAATTCCTGTCCGCCCTTCATGGCTTCCTCTTCGGAGAAGAAGATCAGTACCTGATCATCATACGTCTCCGGATCACATACTACAAAAGGCATTCTGGTACAATCAGACATCAGTACATAGATGGCTTCTGATTCCCGCAATTTCTTTAAAATGTTACTCTTATCTACGCTCATATTGTTCCTCTTTCAAGCTTATTGATTTGCACGATATGCTTCGTCCGCACTGTACACATCAAATCCGCTTCCTTTCAGAATATCGATCACTCTTGCCGGATCGTCACTCTTTAATACTGCTGCCGCATCATCCCCATTGGCAAATGCGTACATGTATTCAATATTCACTTCACCGTCCACGATCTGGTGCATCGCTTTATTCAATGAACCGGTTGCATGTGGTACACGAAGTGCTACTACGTCTGTCAGCATCGAAGTAATCCCTACTTCTTTTAATGCCGCACGTCCCCTGTGCGGATCTGATACGATCATACGGAGCATTCCGTAATCAGATGTATCAGCAAGACTCAGTGCTACGATATTCACATTACTTTTTGCCAGCACATCCAATACTTCTTCCAGACGTCCTTCTCTGTTTTCCAAAAAAACCGATAACTGCTGTACGGTATTACTTACGCCCATGTTATTTCCTCCTGTTTATAAACCTCTGTTATCAATGACACGTTTTGCTTTGCCTTCGCTTCTTTCGATGGTCTTAGGCTCTACGAGTTTTACTCTGACTGCAACACCAAGTGCCTGTTTTAAGACTGCCGCAACTTTATTCTTCAGCTCATCCAGCTTACGGATCTCATCGGAGAAATATTTCTCATCTACTTCAACCATAACAGTCAGCACATCCAGGTTGTTCTCACGATCAACGATCATCAGATAATGTGGTGCTACTCCGCCGCCGATAGAAAGCAGTGCCGTCTCAACCTGAGTCGGGAATACATTGACTCCACGGATAACCTTCATATCATCGGTACGTCCTTTGAACTTGGAGATTCTCGGAAGTGTTCTTCCACATTCACAGGTAGAATGATCAATGCTTGTAAGGTCTTTGGTTC
>JBNMJT010000090.1:0-9477 GCA_050873945.1 Dorea sp. | reverse complement strand
GCATAATGTCCTCCGGTTGTTACAAGTCTCTTTGTCTCCGGAAGCGGAAGTGCATCGATATCGGCAAGCTCTACTTCTGATTTACCTTCCAGTGCTTCTTCTACTGCTTCCACGATCTTATCATAGGAAGTTGTTCCAAGCACTACATCAACTTCCGGGATCTCGTCAATGATCTCCTGCTTATATCTCTGTGCCAGACATCCGGTTACCACCAGTGCCTTCAATCTTCCTTCTTCTTTATATCTTGCCATATCCAGAATCGTCTGGATACTTTCTTCTTTTGCGTCATGAATAAAACAACAGGTGTTGATCACCATAACATCTGCCTGTGTCTCATCATCAACAATCTGGTATCCTTTTGCATCCAGAAGTCCCAACATCACTTCTGAATCTACCAGGTTCTTGTCGCAGCCAAGCGATACGAAAAATATATTCATTCGTTTCTCCTTTATCTTTTTTTCTAATCATACTTTCTCTTATCATACCTGCAGACGGTATTTTGGTTTTCTCACCGTATATAGTTCAAGAAAGGCAGACACCTTACGGCATCTGCCCTTATATATCAGCCTATCAAGCAGCTAAAATAACCGTCTGTGACAGATCCGGCAGATTGCCACCGCATCTACAGGAAACAGCCCTGACAGGTTCTGCAGGAGTCAGATTCTAGTTTTCTTCTTCCTCTTCGTCCTGTGCGATGATCGTCATCTTTCCCTGATTCATCTCATCAATTGCAATAGAAAGCGGCTTTTCGCCCACCTTTGCATCAACGAGCGGCATAGATCCGTCAATGATCTCTCTTGCTCTCTTTGCTGTAGCCATAACGATGGAATAACGGCTGTTAACTACCTTTGTTTCGCCCTCTTCTACGTCTTTATTTACGACTTTCATTAAGTCTGTGTAAGATGGATGTAACATACACTTATTCTCCTTTCAATTCTTCTTTCATATGCTCTATAAATTCAGCGTTACGGAAACTTCTTCTGTGCTCACCCTGGATGATCTGATGCATCTCTTCTACGCATTCCTGCAAATCATCATTTATGATCAGATAATCATACTGATCCATCTCCAGTGCTTCTTCTTTTGCACGATTCATACGGAATTCAATTACGTCCATTGTCTCAGTTCCACGGCCTACCAGACGGTTCTTAAGCTCCTCTGCACTCGGCGGTGTTACGAACAGAAGCAGTGTATCCGGGAACTTTTCTTTTACTTTCAGTGCGCCCTGGATCTCGATCTCAAGGATCACATCTTTTCCGGCCTTTAACTGCTCTTCTACATATGCACGCGGCGTTCCATAGTAATTATCCACGTACCTAGCATACTCTATCAGTTCCTCTTTCGCAATCATTTTTTCAAAATCTTCTACAGTTTTGAAAAAATACTCCCGCCCGTCTTCTTCTCCCGGGCGTGGATTTCTGGTGGTTGCAGAAATGGATAATGCATAATTATCATACTGTTTCAACAGTTCTTTCATAATCGTTCCCTTACCGGAACCTGAAAAACCTGATACGACGATCAGAATCCCTTTTTCTCTCATTTCGATACCCTCTTTTAATAAATCTTAACAATCCAGTTTATTCAATATTCTGTATCTGCTCTCTGACTTTCTCGATCTCTGTCTTAAGTTCGATTCCGATATTGGATGTCTCCAGATCATTCGCCTTCGAAAGAATCGTATTTGCTTCACGGTTCATCTCCTGTGCGATAAAGTCAAGCTTGCGTCCGATTCCACTGTCATCAGACTGCAGTGTCGCCTTCATATGTTCCACATGACTTCTCAGGCGTACCACTTCCTCATCCGTACAGATCTTGTCTGCAAAAATCACGATCTCTGATGCAATACGTCCTTCATCGATCTGTGTATCTTCCAGAAGCTCTTTTACTTTTCCTTCCAGCTTTTCTCTGTATTCGGCAATGATCTTCGGTGCGCGTTCTTCGATCTGTCCGACAAGTCCAAGCATACCGTCCAGCTTTGCGATCAGATCTGTCTTCAGATTCTCACCTTCTACGGTTCTGGTCTGTACGAACTGTGCAATTGCACCATCCAGTGCTTTCTTAAGTCCCTTCCACAGTTCTTCTTCGTCATCCATCTTCTCTTCCATTGTAAGTACTTCCGGATAACGTGACAGTGTAGATACACGGATATCATTCTCCAGTGAGAATTTTTCTTCCATCATCTTGAACTTTTCCAGATATTCTGCTGCCAGCGTCTCATTATATTTTAAAGAAACCTGGCTTTCCGAAAAGTCTTCATATGTAATAAAGATGTCCACCTTCCCACGATGAACACTCTCTTTTAAAAGGCTTCGGATGGCACTTTCAAAAAAATTAAGCTTCTTCGGCATACGGATATTGGCATCCAGATAACGATGATTCACTCCCTTCATCTCAACTGTGAATTTTCGTTTCTCATCAGCCGCTTCGCAGCGTCCGAATCCTGTCATACTCTTAATCATGATATGATCCTCTTCTTATTCATTATTTAAAATAAACCAGCATTTATTATAAGACATTTGGCAAAGTTCGTCAACTATGCTATACTAGACAAATATGAAATTCTGTAAGGAAAGGAAGGTCTTTTTATGGCTTTTGACGGAATCACAGTCGCAGCAATCGTTCAGGAATTAGAACACACTCTGGTCGGCGGACGTATCTCCAAGATCGCCCAGCCCGAAAACGACGAACTGCTTTTAACAATAAAAGGAAATGAGGGACAAAAAAGGCTCTATATCTCTGCCAGTGCCTCTCTTCCACTTATTTATTTAACAAATGAAAACAAGCCAAGCCCGATGACAGCTCCCGGATTCTGCATGCTTCTGCGCAAGCATATCGGCGGCGGACGCATCACCGCAGTCTCCCAGCCGTCTCTCGAGCGTATCATCCATCTGGATATCGAACATCTGGACGAAATGGGTGATCTGTGCAAGAAGAAACTGATCATAGAGATCATGGGAAAACACAGCAACATCATTTTCTGTGATATGGACGGACGTATCATTGACAGTATCAAGCATGTCTCCGCACAGATGAGTTCGGTACGTGAAGTATTGCCCGGACGTGATTACTTTATTCCGGACACCATGTCAAAGAAGAATCCACTGACAGTTACGCAGGAAGAGTTCATCTCCGCAATCCTTGCAAAACCGATGCCGGTATCCAAGGCAGTTTATTCCAGCATGACGGGTATCAGTCCGGTCATCGCCGAAGAGATCTGTTATCTGGCCGGTGTAGACTCTTCCATGACGGCACATGATCTTTCCGAAGATATACTGACACATCTGTACCGTCAGTTTACTTATTATATGGAAGATGTAAGACAGGGGAATTTCCACCCTTCTATTTATTATAATGGAAATGCACCAAAGGAATTCAGTGCCCTTCCGGTCACACATTTTAACGAATATACAAAAAAAGAGTTCTCTTCCATCTCGGAAGTCCTCTATACGTATTATTCCACCCGTAACACACTGACCAGAATCCATCAGAAAAGTGCGGATCTTCGGCACGTTGTCCAGACGGCGCTGGAACGAAACCGTAAAAAATATGATCTACAGGCAAAACAATTAAAAGGAACGGAAAAAAGGGACAAATATAAAGTCTACGGAGAGCTGATCAATACCTATGGCTACAACCTGGAACCCGGATCAAAGGAACTGACTGCCCTGAATTACTACACGAATGAAGAGATCACGATCCCTCTCGATCCAACACAGACACCAGGCGAAAATGCGCAGCGTTATTTTGCAAAATACAACAAACAGAAACGTACATTTGAAGCATTGACCGAACTGATCCAGGAAACTGCCGATGACATCCAGTATCTGGAGTCCATCAGTAATGCGCTTGACATTGCCCTCAGCGAAGCGGATCTTGCCCAGATCAAAGAAGAGCTGATGCAGAGTGGATATATCCGCAGAAAACATACGAAGAAAAAAGTAAAACTGACCAGCAAGCCGATGCATTATATTTCCAGTGACGGTTATGATATGTACGTTGGAAAGAACAACCTTCAAAACGAAGAACTTACCTTCTCTTTTGCAAATGGCAATGACTGGTGGTTCCACGCGAAAGGTGCGCCGGGATCCCACGTCATCGTGAAAAGCGGCGGGGGCGAGCTTCCAGACCGTACCTTTGAAGAGGCAGGACGTCTGGCTGCTTACTATTCCAAGAACCGCGGTGCGGACAAAGTAGAGATCGACTACATCCATAAAAAACACGTCAAGAAGCCAAACGGTGCAAAGCCGGGATTCGTTGTTTACTATACGAACTATTCTCTGGTTATCGACTCCGATATCTCGAATATAAAAAATGTGCAGGATTAACCCCTGCACATTTTCACTTTCCGGTTCATATACCGCAGATAAACATATCCTGTCACATCCGCCAGGAACCATCCAATCGGAATCGACCACCAGATTGCAACCACTCCGATCGACTTTACCGGTGCCAGCGTATACGAAAGCAGTACTCTCGTTCCCAGAGAGATCACCGTCAGCACCACCGACATCTCCGGTCTTCCGACCGCCCGGTAATATCCGTACCACAGGAACAGAATACCGATTCCACAGTAAAATGCTCCTTCGATATGCAGATATTGCACTCCCACACGGACGATCTCATGCTCGCTGCCATCGATGAACGCCATCATCAGATATCTGGCTCCAAAATAGATCAGCACCGACACACAGATACAGAATACAGCCGATACCGTTACAGCACTCCGCACACCTTTCTTCACTCTTTTTTCCTTTCCGGCTCCCCGGTTCTGCGAAATAAAGATTGAAAATGCATTTGCAAATTCCTGTGCCGGCATGTAGGCAAACGAATCAATCTTCACAGCCGCCGCAAATGCAGCCATAACCGCCGTTCCAAAACTATTGACCAGTCCCTGTATCATCAGAATTCCAAAGTTCATCACCGACTGCTGGATACTTGACGCCGCCGAATAACGCACCACTTCTCCCGTCACGATTCTACTTTTTCTGATCTTGTCAGGCTTCAGCGAAAACCGCAATTCCGGCATTTTTATCCATGTATAAATGCAGATTCCGATCCCCGATACAAGCTGGGATACCACCGTTGCAATTGCTGCGCCTCTGATTCCCATACGGATACCGTATACCAGTGCAAGATCCAGCACAATATTCAGCCCCGAAGAAATTCCCAGGAATACCAGTGACACGACCGAATCTCCTGCCGCTCTCAGTAAAAATGAAAAGTAATTATAAAGGAAAACAAAAAAGATGCCCCAGAATATATACCACACATATTCCTGCATCATCCCATAAATATCAGCCGGTATCTGGAGAAGATCCAGGATCGGTCTCATACATACAAATACAATGATATTCATCACGATCGTTATAATTCCGATAAATGAAAACGAAGCCGTCATTTCACATTGCAGCCGTTCATGATCCCTTTTCCCGATCGAGTAGGAAAACAACGATCCACTTCCCATGCACATTCCAATCAGCACCGACGTCAGAAATGTCATCAGACTGTATGCCGAACCTACCGCCGCCAGTGCCCCCGCCCCGAGTGCCCTTCCGACGATCAGCATATCCACAATATTATAACACTGCTGCAGCAGGTTTCCCAAGATCATGGGACCTGCAAACAGCAGCATCGTCTTTGTCACATTTCCGGTTGTAAGATCTTTTTTCAAGTCTTATCTGGTTCCCGCCAGGTAATCAATGAACTGCTGGGCGGTTCTTCCGGATAATCCTCCGTGGCTTAATTCCCACTTATTTGCTTCCAGGAATAATTCATCATCCGGCATATCGATTCCATTCTTCTTCGCCAGTTCACGTACGATCTCCTGGAACTGCTTCTTATCCGGTTTTCCAAAGTAGATTGTAACACCGAATCTTGCCACCAGAGAAAGCTTCTCCTGAACGGTATCATTTGTATGAAGCTCTTCATCTCTGTCCTCTTTATCTTTGAATGTCTCACGGATCAGATGTCTTCTGTTCGAAGTTGCATAGATCAGTACGTTATCCGGTTTCTTTTCCAGACCTCCCTCGATCACAGCTTTCAGATACTTGTATTCAATCTCGAATTCTTCAAAAGAAAGATCATCCATGTAGATAATGAATTTGTAATTCCGGTTCTTGATCTGTGCGATCACATCATTCAGATCCTTGAACTGGTGCTTATATACCTCGATCATACGAAGTCCCTGATCATAGTACTGATTCAGAATGGCTTTGATAGAAGAAGATTTTCCTGTTCCGGCATCACCGAACAGCAGACAGTTGTTAGCCTTCTTTCCTTCTACAAATGCTTTCGTATTATCGATCAGTTTTTTCTTGGCAATCTCATATCCGACCAGATCATCCAGATGTACGTGTGCGATCTTTGTGATCGGCTCGATCAGTGCACCTTCTTCTGTATGTGCGATACGGAACGCTTTGTGAAGTCCAAGCTTTCCTACACCAAATTCCTTGTAGAACTGTGTCATGGTATCTTTGAACTCTTCTGCCGTATCTGCCTCAGCAAGTGCTTTGCTCAGATCACAGATACGGTCGCGGATTCTCTGATTGAACACACTTCCATGTCCACTGGTTCCGACATAATCATGTAACATAGAGATACAGTCAACACCCATCACTTTTTCCAGATCTGCAAAATCATAATCAAATAATTCTTTGAAAATTTCAAAATCATGCAGTGCAACCTGATTGATACTTCCGTCTACCGGTCCGACAATTTCACAGGATGTACTGTAAGCATTCTCGTGGCTTGCCATCAGGTAAGTCAGGTAATTATGCCAGAGATCCCCCTCGAATCCGTGGCTGACCGCCATCTCCAGGATTTCATTGACTGCATCGTATAACAGCCCCTTCATATCTTCCATGTTATAATAATAATCATTCTGGTAATTCTCGATCAGGAAGGTCATATCCTGCAGGATCTGTCCGTCTTCCATATGTTTATATAACATCAGTTCATTTGTTCTCATTTGTCATTCCTCCAATATATATCCATTCTGCCTTGGTCTGCCGGCTTCGGCGTGGTATGTTTAATCTTAATAATTTCCAAGAATTCTTAAGTTCCTACTCTCTTCACGCAGTCCGCGGATTGCATTTTTTACGGCCGGATCTGCAAGATTGCCCTCGAAATCAATGAAGAAGCGGTATTCCCAGCTTTTTCCTTCCATCGGTCTGGATTCGATCTTGGTCATGTTCAGATCATTATATGCAAAATGCGACAGCAGATGGTAAAGGGAACTGCTTTCATGTGGAAGTTCCAGACAGATGCTGATCTTCGTCGCGTCTTTCAGGAATACTTTCTGATTGGTGATCACGATAAATCTGGTCGAATTATTCTTTTCATCATTGATGTCATCTGCCAGCACAGACAGACCGTATACCGATGCCGCATACGCACTGCATACTGCCGCATGACGCTTATCCTGATCTTCTAAGATCTTCTTGGCTGCCAGTGCGGTATTCGCTACACTGATCTGCTGCCAGTCCCCGTGCTCTCCCAGAAAATGTGATGCCTGCATTAATGCTTCTGCTTTGGAATATACCCGCTCGATCTCTGAGATGTCTGTTCCCGGTAATCCTGATAATGTATTTTTGATTGGAATGATCGTCTCTCCGACAATATAATTCTCGAATTCTACAAGCAGGTCATAGATCTCATTGACCGCACCTGCCGTTGAATTCTCAATCGGAAGTACTGCATAGTCAGCTGCACCTTCTTCGATTGCTTCCATCGCTTCCCGGAACGTATGTACATGATAGTTGTTACAGTCTTTTCCGAAATAATGTTCCATAGCGGCCTGGCTGTAAGCCCCTTCCGTTCCCTGGAACACAACTCTGGCTGTATCTTTATCCAGAGAATCAATCCCGATAAACGGCAGTCTTCCAAGTGCTCCTGCCTCAACCAGCTGCTTATACTGTAATTTTCTGCTGATCGCAAGAAGCTGTTCATACACTTCCCCGATGCCTTTTTTATTAATATCAGATGAAACCTTGTTCATCACGTCTGTTATGGTATTCTTTTCACGCTGACGGTCAAATGTCTTATAGCCATTTTCAATCTTGCAGATCCCGATCTCTTCACAGAGTTTCATTCGTTCTTCGTAAAGTTCTACGATCTTGTCATCTACACCGCCAAGCTGTGCCCTAAGCTCTTCCAATGATGCCATATACTCTCTCCTTTATGTATATTATGCAGGAAATCTGCGTATCTATTAAATTATAATACATTCTTTCCATAAAATCTACCCATCCGATTTATGCTGATTCAAAAAATATAGAGCTCCGATTCCGGATCGGCAGATTAAATTTCTTTAAAAATCATTTCAAGACATTGAAAATCCATGTTAAATATTATATGATGTATGAAAGATTTGAAAACGGAGGTAAAACCATGAATACAATTGAATGTATTAAAACAAGACGCAGTATTCGAAAATTCAAACCTGATCCTGTAGATCATGCCACATTAGAATCCGTGATCGAGGCGGCATCTTATTCTCCATCCTGGAAAAACACCCAGATCACACGTTACATAGCAATCGAAGATTCTTCTGTTCTTGATAAAATCGTTACCGATTACACCCCAGATTTCAATGCAAAGATTATAAAGCAGGCACCGATGCTGATTGCAGTTACCTTTAGAAAAGGCCGCTGTGGTTTTGAGCGTGACGGTTCTTACAGCACGAAAAAAGAAGACCGCTGGCAGATGTTTGATGTCGGTGTTGCAAGCCAGACACTCTGCCTTGCCGCACACGAAGCCGGTCTTGGAACGGTAATTATGGGAATCTGGGATGAAGACGGCATCACGGATCTGTTACAGATTCCGGAAGATCAGGAACTTGCCGCTCTCATCGCGATCGGACATCCGGACATCGCTCCCGACGCACCTAAGAGAAAATCTGTAAATGATTTATTAACTTATTTATAAAACAGGAGGTTTTTTTACATGAGACACTTATTGAGTCCACTGGATTTTTCCGTGGAAGAACTGGACAAATTGATGGGCCTTGCAAAAGATATCGAGGCAGATCCAAAGAAATATGCACACGCCTGTGACGGCAAAAAGCTTGCGACTCTTTTCTATGAGCCAAGTACACGTACAAGATTAAGCCATGAAGCAGCCATGATCAATCTCGGTGGCAGTGTTATCGGTTTCTCATCTGCAGATTCAAGCTCTGCTTCCAAAGGGGAAAGTGTAGCAGATACCATCCGTGTAATTTCATGCTTTGCAGACATCTGTGCAATGCGTCATCCAAAAGAAGGTGCTGCTATGGTTGCAAGCCAGCATGCCACAATTCCAGTGATCAATGCCGGAGACGGTGGACATCAGCACCCGACACAGACTCTTACAGATATGCTTACAATCCGTTCTTTAAAAGGACGTCTTGATAACATGACGATCGGATTATGCGGAGATCTGAAATTCGGACGTACCGTACACTCTCTGATCCATGCACTGGTACGTTACCCTGGTATCCGT
>JBNMJT010000089.1:0-9635 GCA_050873945.1 Dorea sp. | reverse complement strand
ACCTGTATCTTCTGAAGCATCCGCATCTTCTGCATCTGTCATATCCTGTTCACTGTCTGAGTCTGAATTTTTCGCAGCCGCTTCCGCATCATCCGCAATCACATCGCCATTTGCAACTTTATCACTGACACTCGCATTCTTTATAATAAAATCTTCTACTCTGAGAAGACCAATTGATTCGTCTACATAAGTCTGTCCGTATGTTCCAACCAATTCTGCGATATCACCGGCGCCCATCTGTTCCACCAGTTTGTCCTGCAGCTGAAGACTCTCTTTATCATCAAGAGACAGCCCTTCCGCATCCATGATTCCCTGTACGATCAGATTCTGTTTCACTTTTCCTTCTGCATACTGCTGACACTGTTCATCAAAATCATCCTGGGAAATTCCCTGGCTTTCTATGAACTCCTCCAAAGTCATATCTGCCTGTTTTGCATAAACTTCCATACTGCTCTTAAACTCAGGAATTGCAGAATCCACATCCTCCTGCGGATACTCTTTCACTTCTGAATTCTCAAGCACTGTACTCCATGCAGTATTTTTAAGGACTTCCTGTGCTGAATTCTTCGCTTCTTCCTCCAGCTGGCTGCGAACACTTTCCTGATACTCATCCACTGTGGTATAATCTGTATTCTTTGCTACCCACTCATCGGTGAGTTCTCCTGCACGGCGCACATTCTGTACGGTGACTTTATATACAACTTCCTGTCCTGCCAGAGTTTCATCTGCGTAATCTGACGGAAAATCAATCTTGATTTCCTTTGTTTCACCTTTCTTCATTCCAATCACGCCATTCTCAAACTCATCAAACATCTGACCTTGCCCGATCACAAAATCATAATTATTGGCAGTTCCGCCATCGAAAGTCTGTCCATTTTCAGTTCCCACATAATTTACAGTTACCAGATCACCTTCTTTGGCGCTGTCAGATACAGGTTCTGCTTTATCCTGCAGATCCTGGTCGATCTGTGCCTGCACATCATCATCTGTGATTGCATCCACTGTATTATCCAGAGTCAGTCCTTTATATTCTCCGATTGTAATATATTTGTCTACATTCTCAACCGACACAAGCCTGGTCGTTCCCACTTCCGCTTTTTTATTATCGGCTGACTTTTCTGTTTTTGTATTGTCTGTAATAACAGCCGCGCCATCGCCACATGCAGACGCAGTCAGTGCAAAACAGGCTACAAGCATGGCAAGATATATTCTTTTCTTCATAATAAATAATACTCCCTTCTATATTCCAGGTACCGGAGTCGGTCTTGATGAATCCCATACCTCTGATACATCAAAAAGATCACTGAGCATTTCAGGATTATAGTACATTCTGTATCCATCCAGATTTCTTCTTCCCTGACGGAAATAATCATCTGTAATCTGTACGAAATACTGGCTGGAATCTACATTACAGAAATAACGGTATCCCTGACTCTTATAAAATTCATATTTCTCATTATCCGCAGAATATCCTTCCCAGCTTCCGATATCTGCTCCAAAAGCAAAGATGATCATATCTGTTTTCCCAAGAATCGGAGCGACGTATTTCTGCCACTTTTTATCATCTCTCTTCAAATCATCCAGCGAAGTGGCTCCAACATCCTTATGTCCCCAGGTATGGCTGGCAAATTCCCAGCCCTCTGCTTTCATAGCTTTCGCTACTTTTTTTGCATTCTTTACTTCCTGCTTATAATCAAAATCCGGGTTCTCCTCCAGAAACTTCTTCTGATCATTCTGGAGTTTCTTTCCTGTTTTATATGCAATGTCCGTACGATAGCCGAGAACACCATCATAGCCTGTCATCGCCAGAATACCTTTCCTTCCATGATAAGAAAAGTCCGGATGTTCTTTTACAAAGGTATCGATCAGCGGAACCATATCGTAGTCTCCTGTGGAAATACTTCCGTCATCCTCTATATATTCATTCTTAACTTCACCGTTGGAATCCACAACAAGTTTTGACGCAAAACCATCTCCATCCATATAGTGATAGTAACTCACATCGTCCTGTGACAAAACAAACGGAATCTTTCCCGGCGGCAGCATAATACTGCCTCTGGACATTGTTCCATCCTCATTTACAACTGCCATATCATGTGGGCTGACCATGACATATCCCTTATCATACATACTCTGTATGATCTTATTAAATTCATCGATTGTTGTCATATACTGATTATATCCGTCAGAATCCGACTCTCCGTCAAAAGCTTTCGAAGTGTCCTTGATCAGTGTATGGAAAAATACATGTGTGATCTGTTCGAGCGGATATTCTGTGCAGGTAGCTTTCGCATTCTCATAATCAGACACCGCATTCTGCATATCTGTATTGCTATCATAATCCGACTGACTTTTGAGAAGTTCTATGGCTCCATCATAATTGTACTGTGTTGCCATAAGTGAAGCCTGCTCCAGCGGAGATTCCTGTGTTTTTGCAGTTTCCGTATCATCTGCTTCGGTATCTTCTTTGCTATCTGTTTCGGTCTGTTCTCCCTCATTCAGGCTGTCATCCTGCTGCCCATCCTCCATCGCATCGACATCTGCTTCTGTATCAGCATCCTGTTCCCCGTCTGTCTGTACTGTTCCCTTCTCTGTTTCTGTACTTTCAGCTTTGGAATTCAGGAACGGAATATCCTCTTCAAACGGAAGGATTCCGCACCCGCTAAATCCCAGTGATACGCATAAAACTGCTGCCATCACACATGCTGCTTTTTTTCTCATATTCTGCCCCTTTCAATTATGCGTCACCTTTATTCTGTCAGCGAACACTGTTCGTCCCCTTTATTATTCTCATCCCATAGTCGGGACCGGCACCGGTCTGGAAGAATCAAACACTGCCTGTGCATCAAACAGATCTGAAAGAAGTTCCGGGTTATAGTACATTCTGTATCCGTCCAGATTTCGCCTGCCCTGGCGGAAATAATTGCTGCGGATCTGCACGAAATACTGACTGGAATCCACATTACAATAATAGTTATATCCCTGGCTCTTAAGATATTCAAATTTCTCCCCTGAATAATCTTCTACACTGGTAAGATCTGCGCCAAATGCAAAAATAATAATATCTGTTCCGCCGATCAATGGATCAACATTCTCTTTAAATTTCTGTGTATCTGCCTGTAATCTCTCCAGACTTATCTGACTTACATTCTGATGTCCCCAGGTATGGCTTGCAAACAGCCATCCTTCATCTTTCATAGCCTGCGCAACTTTGGCAGCACCTTCCCTCTCTGTATTCAGATCAAAATCCGGATGTTCATCAAGCCATTTCACTTTATCTGCATCCAAATCATCCGGACGGGTTTCATAACTACTGTCTGTACGATAACCAAGAATTCCATTGTATCCTGTAAGCGCTACGATTCCTTTTGCTCCTCTGTATGAGAAATCCGGATGTTCTTCCACGAAACGGTCAATCAGAGGTACCATATCGTAATCTCCCACAGAAATACTGCCATCATCTTCTACATATTCATTACGGATCTTGCCTTCATCATCCACAATAAGTTTCGTGGCAAATCCGTCCCCGTCCATATAATGATAATAACATACATCATCCTGTGAAAGGACAAACGGCACTTTACCTGGCGGAAGCAGAATTTCTCCCATATTCATGTTTCCATTCTCATCTGCTGTCGCCATATCATAAATGCTGACCATGACATATCCTTTATCATACATACTCTGCGTGATCTGATTAAATTCATCAATCGTTGTCATGACCTGGTCATAATCTCCTGATTTGTAATCCCCGTCAAATGCCTTACTGGTGTCTTTAATCAGTGTATGGTAGAAAACATGTGTCACCTGATCTAACGGCCAGGAAACACAGGAATCTTTCTTCTTCTGGTAAACTTTGACCGCATGCTGGAATTTCTCGCTTGTCTGATAAGTGTCACTGCCCTGAAGCAAAGCAATCGCCTTATCATAATCATACTGATTTGCAGCATATTTTGCCTGTCTGTAAAGAGCTTTATCTTCTTTGCTCAGACTCTCTCCTTCCGGCGTTGCTTCAGGTGTTGCTGTATTTTCAGCTTCCGCTTCTCCCTCTGCTTCTGCGGTTGTCTGGGCAGTCTCTTCTTTCTTCGTGCCAAATGACTTCGCCATCTGAGTAACTTTTGTCTGCTGCTCGCTGAAAAATGTCTGCAATTCTTCCCCGTAAAATCCCACGCCGATTCCGATTGCTGCCGCTGCTGCTACTACGATTCCACCGGCAATACGCATCCTCTTTTTTCTGCGGCGACGCTTGTTACGCCGTTCCAGTCTGGCTGCTCTTCGGGCCTCATATGCTTTATTGTCATCATAGAAGAAATCCTCATCCTCACTCGCTGCCGGAGGTTCTTCCTCCTCAGATGACTTATCCTGTACTTCTGTCTCTGAAGTCTGTGCCTGTTTCTCTGTTTCTGATTCCTGAGAAGTACTATCTGCATTTTGTTTCTCTTCTGCATTTACATTTTTTTCTGTATTTATGCTTTCTTCTGTACCCGCACTTGTCACAGTTGTATTTATATCATTTTTATCCGTTACATTGGCATCCACTGTATTTACGTCTTCTGGATTTGCGTTTTCTGCATTTGTATCTTCTACATTTATATCTGCTGCCTTTGTATTGGCATCTGCCATATTTGTATCTACTGCATTCGTATCTGCCGCATTTGCAGCCGTTTCATTTTTAGTTACTTCTTCCTTATCTGAAAGTCTCTCCTCTGTATTTTCAGAGTCAGGCTTTAATTTGCTCATACTTTTCTCCTTTTTATCCTCTGAATAAATAATTGGTGCCCGGTTACTGTATCACTTTTGTTCAGCACTTTTATGGTTATCTGAATAACCATATTATAACCATACACAGGCTTTCCATCCTGTAAAAATGTTTTTACCACAATTATAACGTATAATAATACAAATTTCCAGTTGCTATTCGTACTATGCTATCCCACAAAGCGTTTTTATATACACCTGCCAAAATCCCAAGAATTCTTTTTTAATAATTGCGTTTTGTCCTGTTTAATGATAAAATAATTTTTATGCAATGGGCTGTCTATCTGTAACAGTCCCTGTGAAAACACACATATTAGGAGGATGCAAATGAGTACAGTAACAATAGTCCTTCTGGTCATTCTTGTTATCCTGATCGCTGCACTGATCGGTTTATATTTCTTCGGCAAAAAAGCCCAGAAGAAACAGGAAGAACAGCAGGCTCAGATTGAAGCAACAAAACAAACCGTTTCCATGCTGGTTATCGATAAAAAGAGGATGCCGCTGAAAGAATCCGGACTTCCTCAGATGGTAATTGAACAGACACCTAAGCTTATGCGCCGTTCCAAACTTCCGATCGTTAAAGCGAAAGTCGGACCAAGGATCGCAATCATGATCGCAGACGAGAAAGTCTTCGACCTGATCCCGGTTAAAAAAGAGATTAAAGCCGAAGTAAGCGGTCTTTATATCGTAGGCGTGAAAGGAATCCGTGGCTCTCTGGAAGCACCGGCTCCTAAGAAGAAAGGTTTCTTCGCAAGATTTAAGAAAGATAAAGCTGCTAAATAATCACCACTTAAGTTAATCAGGTGAATATTTACAGTATTAAAAAGGCCGATAACCTTTGGTATGTCCCCTGCCTGGCATGGGCGCATCAAAGATTATCGGTCTTTTTTAGTTATAATCTCTAGGTATAATCTTTAGTTATAATCATTTCACGCTTATCTGCATATTCTCCGATTATAAATTGCAAATCTCCGCACACTGCTTATTGCTCTTCGCAATTGAAGCAGGTGACTTACTTTATTCGGTTAAAACAGGAGACTTACTTTATTCATCTAATAATTCAGCTAAATAGTAAAATCTTTACAATCCTTCGGCTGTGCCTTGATTGCAAGATAGCAGTCTGCCACATGCTCCTGGTTCATGTCCAATGCATAGTCAACCTTCATATCAAGGCTTCCGTCATTTTCCTCCAGATTCATATTTGTTGCCGCGATTCCCATCTCGATTGTTCCGTAAGGAGTTGTATAGTAAGTCATATTCTTCTTACCCTGTTCAAAAACCATATGAACATTAATCACACCTTTTTTGCGCACTTCCATGCCCTTAGGTGATATTTTTATGTAATTGATCGTAGGTTCTGCAAAATCCTCCAGAATCTCTTCATAACGCAGATAATGACTTCCATTCCGGAAATAATACTGTCCAGGTACAACAATCTCGATTGGTTCCTGGTCGCCGTCTGCATCTATTGTCTGAAGTCCCCTTACGTGAATCAGTACTTCTTTATCCATTTCTCTCATACTCCTGATATTCTTCTATAGCTTTGTTTTTATGTATCATTCCAGCTGCTACAACATTTTTAAGAATCACTGTAATCCAGCACCTGACAGTTTATATAATCAATTACACTGTTTTCTCCCTCGCAGCTATAATATATCAATACTTTTCTATATCTATTTTCTTAGTCATCTCCACATCATACGGCAGAATCGAATTGGCAAATGCCTTAAACTCATCTGCCAGGTCACTTACATAGAAACGATACGGAAATTCATTTTTCTCTGTGCCTTCACTGGAAAGTCCTTTCTCATCCAGCAGTCTGCGCAGCTCAAGCGCAGTCTCATAAGCCGGATTTACCAGACACACGTCCTCTCCCATGATCTTTCTGATTGTGGAACGAAGCAGCGGATAATGCGTACATCCCAGAATAAGTGTATCTACCTCTTTATCCTGCAGTTCCTTCAGATATCTGGCAGCAACCTCGTCTGTCACAGGATCATGAAGCCACCCTTCCTCAACCAGCGGTACAAAAAGTGGACACGCTTTTGCAAAGACTGTGATCGTAGGATCCAGTTTCTTAAGGTATTCTGCATGTATACCACTTCCTACTGTACCTACAGTACCAATAATTCCAACCCTTTTATTCTTAGTCTGGGCTGCTGCAACCTCAGCTCCTGGTTCTATCACACCAATGATCGGGATATCAAATTCATCTCTTACTGCATCCAGCGCAAATGCACTTGCCGTGTTACATGCAATGACGATTGCCTTCACCTGTTGTTCCTGCAGAAAACGGATGATCTGCCGGGAGTACCGGATGATCGTCTCTTTCGATTTACTTCCATAAGGCACTCTCGCCGTATCACCAAAATATACGATTTTCTCTGAAGGAAGATTACGCATGATCTCACGCGCAACAGTCAGTCCTCCCACACCGGAATCAAATACTCCAATCGGTGCCTCTCTGTCTATATTCATTAATTTCTCTCCATCTCTATTGATTGTACATTATAAATCATATGCCATATTTTATGCTCCATAATGATTGTCCCATTATTCTATCACCAATCAAGAGCCTGCGCAAGCCAGAAGGATATCTTTATGTCATCTTTCTGGTCTTTATTTTCCTCAGAAATCTGAGAGAAACAGAATTTCGGATAGAGCGTTCCCCACCAGGCAGTAACCGCTGTCTGTTCCTGTCGTTTTTGTGCAAAATTTTGTATCTGCTGCGGCATCGTTCCCGCCAGGATCACGCCTGCAAGTCCGCCTATAATTGTAATGGTCAATTTCTTTGTTATCTTTCCTGCTATACCTGTTTTTCTTTTTATCATTGCGTTTCTTCTATTTATCATTGTATAAACCTCCTGTTAACTCCATTTCACTACGGTCGGTGCAAAACGTGTGCCACCGGCACACTGCACCCTCATTAAAATTATTTACACATTCTGAAGATTTATACTCCCATTCCTGATATTCACATACGGCAGTTCCTTTAGCTTATCCTCTTTATATTTTTCATAAAAAAGCTCTCTGAGAGTCACCATTGATATATTTCCCCTGGACATTCTGTTCTCTATCAGTCCTGGAATATATTCTCCCACCGACGAATTATCCTCTCCCTGCCAGTTCAGAATCTCCGCCGCATTTTCCGCTTCAAGCACATAGAGATTCTCCCCGACAAAAGCCTCCTGTTTCAGATAATCGAGAACCATTCTCCAACGTCCATCCTCCACAAGTGTCCGTCCAATGACCAGCACCTGCAGATGTCCCATATCCAGAAGCTTCTCCTGTGAGCGGTCATATGCCCGCTCAATCTGCTGAAAATCAGAACCATTAATCTGTAAAAGTCTTGCCCCGCCATCTTCCTCTTCTTTCCCCTGGCCGGTACTCTCCGACATATCCGGCATCCCATAAGACAGAAGAATCCCTTCCGGCGAAGCATCCACGCCAAGCGCCATCGGGTACATTCTCTTCTCCGGTTCCACAGCCGCACCACATCCTCCCAGGAAAAAGCTGAACGCCAGAATTCCGGCAACCACAGCAGGCGCTTTCTTCTTATGATTCTTATGTTTCTCCTTTCCTCTGAAAAACAAATAAATCTGGCAAATCAGAATTCCCGGAACAAAAATATATGCCAGAATCCACCCAAAGTAATTTAAGATTCCATTTCCGTTATCTTCCAGAAGTGATATCAGAAAGATCATCGCCGGCATCCATAATCTTCCGGTACCAAAGTGTGCTTTTCGAATAATCTGATGTCCATAGTGTAGCAAACTTCCTATCGCAAAAAGCAGACTATACAGCAGAAATCCCATCCATATAATGTCAAAGCGCGCCAGCACATTTCCGGGCAGATCGGCGCCATCCAATAACGGCAAAACCGGATAACTTTCCGCTTTTATCCTGTCATATCCCAGCACTGCCGGAAGCAGAAGTTCCATTCCGATAAGAAGCACACCCAGTGTCAGGATTGCACCTGCCGCAGTCTTTCCCGCACTTCCATATTTCTCCACATCTCCCATCAGAAACGGTAGCAACGCAACTGCCGAAAACGCACATAATATCCCGTAGAAAGACTGCCAGATATTCTCTCCTGTAACCTCATTCCACTGCAATATTTCCATAAAATACTCTGCCTTCGCCTGAGGTACGCAAAGTGCCAGCATAATTACGATTCCGCCCAAAAGCAGCCCTCCGGAAACTTCCGCCATTCTTCCTCTTCTCTGCATTCCTTTATACGTCCCCAGCGAACACGCCACAATCGCCCAGAATGCAATCCATCTGCCGGAAACTCCTGTGATAAGACTCGCCGGAACCAGATATCTTAAAAGTGCCAGCAGGTATCCTCCCGCCAGCAATACGTAAAGTAAAAAGAAAATCCCAATCAGCCGCCCAACAAAACCTCCCGCAGATTTTACAAGATCATCAAAGGCAGGCGTGAGACGAATCAGCAAAATCACATAAAAACCAAGTAAAATCAATGCAAGCACAGTCCCTGCCACGGCACTGATCCCATTTATTCCTCCTTTTCCGAAAATGCAAAGCATAAACGGTGCAAGAAGTGCCAGTATCATCTGTCTGTATAATTGTCTGTGAGAAATTCTGTTATTCTCTGCAAATCTCATGAACCGGATTCCCTCCTCTTTAATCGGATTTTCTGTTCTTCTCTTGCATAAAGCGGTCTTAAGATTCTTCTTCGCAAAGGAACTCTCAAGATTCCCTCTCCTCCATTGCCCGCCTGTTCTTTCTTTATAAAAGGCACCAGATACGGAACAGAGAAACTCATCAGTCCTGCCAGATGACTCACCAACAGATATACTCCCAATACAAGCCCATAAATCCCAAGATATCCACCCAGGATCAGAAAACCATATTTT
>JBNMJT010000088.1:0-9822 GCA_050873945.1 Dorea sp. | reverse complement strand
CCTCTATGGAGGGGAAAAGCCGGAGCTTGCGGATGTCGATCTGACGCTGATCCCGTATCCGTACTGGAACAACCGGGGCGAAGGTGAGATGCTCGTGTGGATGAAAGAGCTGCATCCGTAATAGAATGATACAAGGGTCAAAAGGTCATGCGTTTCATGCTTGCATGAAAAAGCATGACTTATTGACCCGCAAAACACCGAAAAGTAGCCATTTTTCGTAGAAAAATGAGCGGATTTGAGGTGTTTTAGGATTGCGAGAGCATGAAATGCGAAGCAATCCGTGTATCATAGGGGGCAAAATACGTTTTGACCCCTACATCAGAATATGTGGTTTCCCGTTCTATTTCATCTGTTCATAGATTTCCTTGGCCGTGTAACTGCCTTTTTGTTTCCTGAGAAGTTCATATATCTTCTCTATTTCTTCTACTCCTTCTTCCAGCATATCGGCAGTTTCTTCTGCGCTGTAGTTTTTCTCGTATTTTTTGATGACCATCTGAATTAGTTTGTTTCTCTCGCCTTCTTCATATGCCTCTTCTCTCTGTACCTCCAAATCTGTCTCGTAGTCATACTCTGCTGTCAGCATATTCATTACCTCGTTTCCCGCTCTATTTCATCTGTTCACAGATTTTCCCGGCAGTGTAACTGCCTTCCTGTTTTCTGAGAATTTCATATATCTTCTTTATTTCTTCTACTTCTTCCTCCAGCATATCGGCAGTTTCTTCTGCGCTGTAGTTTTTCTCGTATTTTTTGATGACCATCTGGATTAATTTGTTTCTTTCGCCTTGTTCACGGCCGGATTTCTCGCCTTCTTCATATGCCTCTTCTCTCTGCACCTCCAGATCTGTCTCATAATCATACTCTGCTGTCAGCATGTTCATTACCTCGCTTCCCTTCCTTTTCAGATAGTCCGCCAGTACTCCTTTTTCAATGCATTCCCTGATTGCTTTTTCATACGGGGCTTCCGCTCCCGCCTTTTGATATTTCCGGATCGTGTCTATGAATATTCCATATTCTTTCAGCACCGGACATTTTTCCAGAATTTCATGTCCGGCTCTTGGATTAATATTGATCACATGAACTTTTAATTCCATCGCCGGGTCATCTGTCTGCATCTCATATGCATCTGACAATTTCAAGATTGTTTCTTTTCCCATATGATCCTGACCGTTATACAACGTATAGAATTCCGGTGTCGGAAGCTTTACTTGTTTCTTTTTATACCGGTCTCTGACCGGAATCAGTTTTTCCATCACCCGTCCTACATACATCAATTCTCTTAACGGCATATTTTCATTCAGTGTAGACTGGTGTTCTCCCAACACCAGTACCTTTCCTCCCACATTGAACGAAAAATCGTTTTTGAAATTCATATACAGGACGTTGTCTACCCGGATCTTTTCTATCTCTGTATTCTCCGGCAGACCTTCCTCGTGTAATGCATTGTAAAAAGAGCGTTCATTTTCTTCTGCCGTCTCATCTTCATACATCAGATCTACTAACACACTGCTTTTCACTTCTCTGTTTTCTTTTTCCATCCGTTCTCCTTCCTGCATTTTGTCCAAGACAGGATGAACGGATATAAAAAGAACAGATTCTCTTTACTTTTAGTATAAGCAAAATATATCTTTTATTCAACTATCTTTGTACAAAATTGCTTCCATATTCTTTTGTCTGATTTTCTGAGTTTCCTGAGAGAATCCTCTCGATAACAGTTCATTGACTGTTGCTTGAAATGTATGACTGAATTAAAAAATAACTACGGCAGAGCCTGCCATTTTCCATGCCGACTCTGCCGTTATACTCTTCATATATTTCTCTACTATTGTTATCTAAAAAACATTGTGAACACTGCCGCTCTGGTGTGTTTCTGCTTTTTCATCGGGCTTTCCATCATCAGTTTTGTGCTGCCCTGAAGTACGCCTTCTTCTTTGTGAAAGGTGAATTCCAGTGCCGACATCGGAAAGTAGAAGCTGTCTCCTTCGTGCCTTGTCTCCAGGTATTCTTTGCCTTCCAGATATTTCATCCGGAGCAGCTTGCCGCGTATGATCAGGTCTTCCATAAATGACCGGCGTTCCAGCACCTTTGCTTTCAGGCAGATCATTGCATTTCCATTCTCTACCGTGAGCGTGACCGGATGTTCAAATGCGAAATCCGACATGGAGACGTATCCTCTCTTGATGTCTTCCATATTTTCCTTATATATCGTAAATGGAAGATGATAGGTCCCGTCTTCTAATTTTTCCAGTATCTCTTCTATCTTTGGATGAGAGCGTGAATCCAGATCCATGAGGAAATCCTGTATCTTCTGTTTTCCAAGGATGCTCTGCCGGGTCTCCGGTGCAAGATCCAGTACCATGTGCATGGCTTCTATCGTCATATCTTCCGGGCTTTTTCCTGTCATTCCCGCAAGATAACGGCTCATTCCCTGTACCGATCTTTCGTATTCCTCTGCAAGTCTTTTTCCATTTCCCGTAAGTTCTACCGTACCTGCCTGGATGATTCCCTGATCGGCAAATACTTCCATGTTCCTGCTGACGGTAGATTTGGATATTCCGAATATTTTCGCCATTGCAGTAATACTTCTGCTCTGCTCATCTGTACGGCTTAAATATAATAAAAAACGCAGCCGCATAATATTCCATTCCACGCCGTATCCTCCTTTTTATTGTTAGTACAGACTAACTCACGTATTTTAATAAAAGAAACCTCTCCTTTTGAGCTTTCTTCTTTCAATTTTCGAATGTTCTGTATCCTTCCGATTCTCATTATAAAAGAATCCTTTTTATTTACAACCTGCTATTTTCGTTCCGCATGCGGAACAACTGCCACATTTTTCTTCATTTTTCATAAGAAATTCCGCGCAGATCCTGCATTTTCATATGCGGAACGGGCGGGTAGTTCTTTTGCCGGTTATAGAGTATTTTTTTCATCAGACGATTCTTGTATTTACTTTTTCCGCCCGGCTGTCTATACTGGCTGTATTGATAGCACTTTCTGTATCCTTTCCAAAATATTTGTTTACAGAAAGGAATTCGTTTATCATGATAATTCATATTCAGGATCTGGTCAAGTATTATGATGATTTTCTCGCGCTTGACCATCTCAGTCTCTCCGTAGAGGAAGGGGAGATCTTTGGGCTTCTCGGTCCAAATGGTTCCGGTAAGACAACGACCATGAACTGCATATTGGAACTTCTGCGCTATGACAGCGGTACGCTGGAAGTCATGGGGGAGAAGATGCGTCCCGACAGCTACCACATCAAGCGGCAGATCGGCATTGTTCCGCAAAATGTTGCTGTATTTGCACAGATGAATGTATACGAGAATATCGACTATTTCTGCGGACTCTATGTACCGTCCAAAAAGGAACGCAAAAAGCTCGTACAGGATGCAATCGCATTTACCGGGCTTCAGGGGTTTGAACATTTCCGTCCGGGCAAGCTTTCCGGTGGACTGTTGCGGCGGCTTAATATTGCCTGCGGAATTGCGCACCGGCCGCGGCTGATCATCATGGACGAGCCGACCGTTGCCGTCGATCCGCAAAGCCGCAACAAGATACTGGAGGGGATCCAGGAATTGAACCGGCAGGGCTCCACAATCCTTTATACTTCTCATTATATGGAAGAGGTCGAACAGATCTGTACGCGGATCGCGATCATGGATCATGGCAAATGTCTTGCCTGTGGCACGAAGGATGAGCTGAAGCAGACGGTGATGGAAGAAGCCACACAGAACGGGCATCCGTTTACGGAGCCTCCGACTTTAAATGACGTATTTCTTGCCATTACCGGCACAGAACTTCGGGATTAGGGAGGTGTAAGCATGCTGCACTTAATGAAATACCGCTTGCGGCTCTGTCTCCGGGACCGTTCCAGTATGTTCTGGGGGCTCTGCTTTCCGCTGTTGCTCAGTACGTTGTTCTATTTTACAATCATGCAGGGCGGGAAGGATACTTCGGTGCTGGAGCCGGTGAAGATTGCGTTTGTGAGTTGTGAGGTGGGTTCGGATGGACAGGCGGATAGAAATTCGGTGGACGATTCGAATGGACAGGCGGATGAAAATTTGCAGGCGGGTTCGGATGGACAGGCGGATGAAGATTTGCAGGCGGGTTCGGATGGACAGACGGATAGTGGATTTTCGGATTTTATTCATGGTCTTGATGGGGATACGCTGCAGGTTACAGATATGTCCAAGAAGAAAGCGGATCATGCCCTCCGGACAGGAAAAGTCACCGGGATATTTACTGATGGGGATCCTTGTTCTCTGAAGATTGCCGGGAATGATATTGAGGAAAATGTATTGAAAAGTCTTCTGAATGCTTATAACCGGAATGCGGATACAGTTTCGACGATTAAAAAAGAGCAGGCGGAGAAGATGGCTGCGGCCGGAGGAGTTGGCGGTTCGGCGGTTGAGGGTAGTTCGCTGGCGGCTGGTGGTTCGGCGGTTGACAGTTCTTCACAGACGGTCGCTAATTCGGTGATTGACGATAGTTCGCTGGCGGCTGGCAGTTCAGCAACTGATAGTTCTTCACTGGCGGACGACCGTTCGCATTCGTATACGCATACGGTTACTCTCGGCGGACACAGTATGGACGGCAATATGCAGTATTTCTTTGCCCTTATTGCGATGACCTGTCTCTACGGATGTTTTCTCGGGCTGAATGCCGCACTGGAATCCAGGGCGAATCTGTCTCCTCTCGGCCTCCGCAGAAGTGTTACACCTACACATAAGCTGAAATTAGTCCTCAGCGATATGCTGGTGACATTCTTCATGCAGACGCTGAACCTTCTGGTCCTGCTTTTATTCCTGACACGGATTCTCGGGCTTGACCTTGGCGGTTCATTTGGGGAAATTCTCTTCGTATGCGCTATTGGCTCCATGTTCGGTGTGTCACTTGGGATCCTTACCGGAAGTGCCGGGAACTGGTCGGAAGGCGTGAAGATTGCCATCCTTGTCAGCACCTGCCTGATCTTAAGCTTTCTTGCGGGTCTGATGGTCGGTGATATGAAAGACATTATCGAACAGCACATTCCGATCCTGAACCGTATCAATCCTGCGGCAGTGATCGCAGATGCGCTTTACTGTCTGGTTATCTATGAAGCACCGGACAGGCTGCATACCGATCTGATCCTGCTTGGATGCATGACGGCCGGATTCATTCTGTTAAGCTTTTTTGCAGTAAGGAGGGAACATTATGACAGTTTATAAAGGCTATCTTCTGTTGATGAAGCGCAATATCCGGATTCTTTTTCTGTATCTTGCACTGTTTCTTACCCTGACGCTGCTGATCCAGAAGTTCATGGGCGATGACGGCAATCTGTACGACAGTGAGGGTGTCCGGTTAAATGTTGCTGTGATCGATCAGGATCACACGAAAGCTTCGCGGGATTTTACCCGCTGGATTGGAAAACACCATGATCTGGCGGACATAAAATCTTCCGGACGGGAAGAATTGCAGGAAGAGATGTTCTATGGCAATCTCGATTATATCCTGTTCATCCCGGACGGCTTTGAAAAAAAGGTGATAAAGAATGGAAAATCTTTGTCGGTTGTCGAAAAACCAGGTTCTTATCAGGGCGAATTTGTCAAAGCCCAGATTAACCAGTATCTTTCGACCGTCCGGACATTTACCCAAGCCGGTTATACCACCTCAAAGGCGCAAAAGCTTGCCGCCCGCCAGGACCGGTTAAAATCCGACATCACCGTAATCGACCGCAACGGACATCAGGGAAAAACGCCCGGCTATATCACCATGTTCAAATACCTTTCGTACCTTTATGTTGCAGTCCTCTGCTACTGCCTTGGAACGGTCATCCTTCTGATGCGGGATTCCGAGATCCAGCGCCGGACCTTCTGCTCCTGTGTCTCACTTACACGCCAGAACATCCAGACGCTGCTTGCATGCATGACCGCCGGCATCGGATTGTGGCTCATTTCTCTTCTGCTGATCTTCGGACTCTACGGACGTGAACTGGCCGCCGATCCGCATATGCCGCTATTGTTACTCAGCAGTTTCCTTATGATGTTCGATGGACTCGCCATCGCTTTCCTCGTAGGAAATGTCGCACCTACAGCCGCTGTCATCAACAGTATTGTAAATGTAACAGCTCTTGGGATGTGTTTCTTATGCGGGGTCTTCCTTCCGATGTCCATGCTGTCTGCAGTACGTCCTGTCTCCCGGTGCCTGCCTGTATACTGGTTCATCACTGCGGTGGATCTCCTGGGTGATTACCGGACGCTGGATGCCGGAATGCGAACAGAACTTTATACAGCATTTGCAATACAATTTGCCATGGGTGCTCTGATCATTTTCATTGGGATACTGATCCGCAGCGGGAAGATACAGCAATTCCGTCATTTTGTGAAACGGCGGATGCGGGATGTGCGTAGTAAGCATAGTAGTGAAGTGATTGGTTAGAATTTATTTTATAGCTTGCTATGGAATTTTTGTAGGTTTTTTGCTGTTTTTGTCACATTTCATTTTGACATGTTTTCTTTATACAGAATTTTATGCATAAGGGTTTTCTTATTAATAAACAGGGGAGATATCGTTGTTTTTCCGATATCTCCCCTGTTTTTTATCGCTTTGCATTCATAAGAAACTGACAGCTGCCAAAGCATCCGTAATGAGCATCCTGTGGCAAATCCTGCAGGCTGCCGGCAGGTCCTGTAGATGGCAGGTCCTGTAGGTGGCAAATCCTGTAGATTACTACATATTTACAAGAAGTTAACACTCACAAGCTCTATATCTTATTCTGCTTCCTACAAGCGGTACATATCTCTGGCATTTTTCTCCGTCTGTTCGACTACTTCTTCATACGTAATGCCCTTTAATTCCGCAATCTTCTCTGCCACATAGCGGATATAAGCAGAATTATTGCGCTTTCCACGGTTTGGTTCCGGTGCCATGTACGGGCAGTCCGTCTCGAGTACAATTGACGTCAGCGGAATATTTTCCACTACTTCTTTCAGCTTCTTCGCATTCTTGAACGTTACCACTCCGCCAACGCCGATGTAGAATCCCATCTTGATATATTCCTGTGCCATTTCTTTTGAATAAGAATAGCAATGGATCACGCCGCTTAGTCCTTTCGCATGCTCCTTCATAATCTCCATGGTATCTGCCGCTGCCTCCCGGCTGTGGATCAGAACCGGAAGATCCAGTTCTCTTGCCAGTTCCAGCTGGCGTATGAACCATTTCTTCTGCACTTCTCTCGGCTCATTGTCCCAGTAATAATCCAGACCGATCTCGCCTACTGCAACCACTTTATCTTCTTTAAACAGCTCTTTCATCTGTGCAAAGGTCTCTTCATTCAGACTTCCGACCTCGTCTGGATGAATCCCGACTGCCGCATATACAAATGGATATTCCTTTGCAAGTGCGATAACCTTTCTGCATGAATTGTATGTTGCACTGACATTTACAATTGTGCCAACGCCCTGCTCTTCCATAGAATTCAGCAATTCTACTCTGTCCTCATTAAACTGCTCATCGTCATAATGTGCATGTGTATCAAATATCATATATCCCTCCGGGGACGGGGGATTTCCAAAAATAATGTCTTAAATCCTCCGTCCCAAATCAAAAATGTCCTGTCCCCAGTATCCCAATATTTATCCCATCTTTTCCACACGTTATCCCAAGGAATTTCATGGTTATCCCACCCTTATCCCAAGGTTTTCCACATACTTATCCACATCATGTGGATAACTTGTGTGACAGATACTGTATATAGATGTCGGATATTGGAAGATGATGAAGATGAATATCAAACAAGGACGGCGATTTCAAAAATCCTCCGTCCTCATTTTCATTCTTTCATATACAAAGTCAACTATTATCAACCTGTTTCTTTGTATCTTTCTATACTTACATTAGCAAATCTCTGCACCGGCCGGCATATTCTTCTCCGGTGTCATAAGTGCCAGATTGCCTTCTGCGTCTTCCGCACACAGTAACATACCTTCAGATAATACTCCGGCAAGTTTTGCAGGTTTTAAGTTCACAAGAACCATAACCTTCTTGCCAACCATCTCTTCTGCAGAGTAATGTTTCTTAATTCCGGATACGATCTGTTTTACTTCGCTTCCGATCTTAACCTGTGAGCAGAGAAGCTTCTTAGATTTTTTCACTTCTTCGCAGGCAATGATCTCACCAACCTGGAACTGCATCTTTCCGAAGTCATCGAATGTGATCTCTGGTTTTGCTTCGATGTCGATCACTTCTTCGTCAGCTTCTTCTTTTGCCTCTTCCTTCTCTTCTACATGTGGATGAAGTTCTTCTACTTTCTTCATTACTTCATTAACGTCCAGTCTTGCGAAAAGGATTTCTGGTTTCTCTGTTACTTTTCCATCACCAAGCTGAGCAAGAATCTTCTCAGATGTTTCTGGCATGAAGGATTCCAGAAGTTTTGCTCCTGCTTTGATGCTCTCGATCAGATTGTAGAGAACTGTCTCCAGACGGTCTTTTTTAGCTTCGTCTTTTGCAAGTGCCCATGGCATTGTCTCGTCGATGTATTTGTTGCAACGTTTGAACAGTACGAAGATCTCTGTGATTGCATCTGCGACACGCAGTTCATCCATCTTCGCATCGACTCTCTTCGGAGTATCTTCTGTTACAGCCTTAAGATCTGCATCGACAGCCTTTTCTTCTTCTGTCTCGGCAACACCCTTATCTGTTACAACACCACCGAAATATTTATTTGTCATGGAAATGGTTCTGTTTACCAGATTTCCAAGTGTATTTGCAAGGTCAGAGTTCATACGCTCTACCATCAGCTCCCATGAGATCACACCATCATTTTCAAATGGCATCTCATGAAGTACGAAGTAACGTACTGCATCTACTCCAAAGAAATCTACCAGTTCATCTGCGTAAAGTACATTTCCTTTGGATTTACTCATCTTACCGTCGCCCTGCAGAAGCCATGGATGTCCGAATACCTGTTTTGGAAGCGGAAGATCCAGTGCCATCAGGAAGATTGGCCAGTAAATCGTATGGAAACGGATGATATCTTTTCCGATCAGGTGAAGATCTGCAGGCCAGTTCTTGTTGAACAGCTCTGTACTGTTACCGTCACAGTCATATCCGATTCCTGTGATATAGTTGGTCAGCGCGTCAAGCCATACGTATACGACGTGTTTTGGATCGAAGTCTACCGGGATTCCCCACTTGAAGGATGTTCTGGATACACACAGATCCTGAAGTCCTGGAAGCAGGAAGTTGTTCATCATCTCATTCTTACGTGATACCGGCTGAATGAACTCTGGATGCTCGTTGATGTAGTTGATCAGTCTGTCTGCGTATTTGCTCATCTTGAAGAAATATGCTTCTTCTTTTGCAGGTTTACACTCACGTCCGCAGTCCGGGCATTTGCCGTCTACTAACTGAGACTCTGTCCAGAAAGACTCACATGGAGTACAGTACATTCCTTCATAAGCTCCTTTATAAATATCTCCCTGATCATACAGTTTTTTGAAAATCTTCTTAACCTGTGCTTCATGATCTTCGTCTGTTGTACGGATGAATTTGTCATAAGAAGTGTTCATCAGATCCCAGATTTTCTTGATCTCGCCTGCTGCATTGTCAACGAATTCCTTTGGTGTAACACCTGCTTCGTCTGCTTTCAGCTCGATCTTCTGTCCATGTTCATCTGTTCCTGTCTGGAAGAATACATCGTATCCCTGACTTCTTTTATATCTTGCGATGGCATCTGCCAGCACGATCTCGTATGTGTTACCGATGTGCGGTTTGCCTGATGCATAAGCGATTGCTGTTGTAATATAATATTTTCCTTTATTACATTTTTCACACATGTCTTTT
>JBNMJT010000087.1:0-9825 GCA_050873945.1 Dorea sp. | reverse complement strand
TGAATGCGATTCCTGCTTCCAGAGCTGCTACAGACATCTGTACTCTTGCTTCTTCATTCTTTCCATCGTGGAATGCCACTGGGAGGAATTTGAAGATTCTCTTTACAGCTGACATTGCAAAAGTATCAGATAATGTCTGTGCTTTTCTGGATGTATAAGCTTCTACTGCATGGCACAATGCATCAAGCCCTGTTGCTGCTGTAATCTTCGGTGGTGCTGTCATAGTGAACTGGGGATCGATAATGGCTAATGAAGGAATCAGCACTTTACCTTTCAGCAGCATCTTAATGTCTTTTTTCGTATCTGTAATGATCGTGAACTGTGTAGCTTCAGATCCGGTTCCTGCTGTTGTCGGGATAGCTACCATCGGAGGCATCTCTACATCAATCACTTTACCCATGTAATCGGAAATGCTTCCGCCATTTTTCACGAGGGATCCGATTGCTTTCATCGAATCGATCGGGCTTCCTCCGCCAAGTGCTACGAGGAAATCACATCCTTCTGCTTTGTACTGAGCCAGACCTTTTTCGATCATTACATCTGTTGGTTCTCCTGCGATTTCAGAGTAGATGGTATATTCTACACCCTGGCTTTTTAATGCATTCTCTACTTTTGCACAGTTTCCGAGATCGATCATCACTTTATCTGTAACGATCATTGCTTTCTTTCCAAGTGTTCCAAGTGTATCCTGTGCCATATCAAGTGCTCCTGATCCTGAAATCATCTGTCCAGGTACGATAAATTCTCTTGCCATAATAATTATCTCCTTTTCTCTCTAAATAAGCGTTTTGCTATCTTCTTACCAATTAGAACTGTGCATCATGCATCCACACATATCTCTCGTCTTCACATCTGTCTGTCTGAAGCCATGGATTGCCATCAATGTGACGGATCATCCAACATGTGTACATCTGGAATCCAGGTGCCACTGCCTGTGGATGAAGCTCTCCGCCAGGAATTGCGGAAAAGCTGTTGTCCACACTTTTGAATACCTGATCTCCGACGAAGCTTGCTCCGAATCCTTCCGGTCTGTCGAACTTGAACAGGTAAGTCTCCGGCTGTGGATGTCTGTGTGGCAGATATCCTGACCAGTTACCTCTGTCATTTAACACTTCACCAAGTACCATATTGGACTCCGGGCAGATGTCGTGATCGAAGATCGTATTTACACGGCGCTTTGCCACATTTCCGAACTTTCCGACACTTGAGTAACCCCAAGGTGCATCGTCCGGTGAATATAATTTGCTTGCAAATGTCTTGTCATTGTGTGTGCACTGTACCAGGATCTCGGACTCTTCCTCTGCTGTCACGATGATCTCTTTTCCGCCGCTTACATGCAGTGCCCATGGACCTTCTGTAAATACATCTTTTCTGCTGACGGTTGCTTTTTCATCTTCCCATGTATATGTCACTTTTCCCGAAAGAAGAAGAACTGCGATCTCCTCTCCGTCTCTTTTAAATGTTCTGGAATATCCTGCTTTCATACTATATACACGGATATCCATCATCATTGCTTTGTAATCATTGTCATAAGTGGTAAGAATCATCTCGCCATACTCATCAAACTTTGGATAACCAAATACCTTACTCACTGTCTTACGCCTCCTGACTCTTTCTTTCATCTATCTTAATCTCAGATTCTGCGGATTGCTTCACTTAACGGCTTCGCAATCCGCTGCCATCTTACTCTTAATAATCTCTTGCTTCTCTTCTTCCTTCCAGAACACCTTCGCAAGCCTTTCTTACAGACTCTTTAGAAGAAGTAGTTGCAATTCCCACATTCCACCATGATTCATATCCGTCTGTCATGGTCTTTGGAATAACCTTTAAGTCGAATAAGCAAGCAATTTCCTGCTTCTTCGCATCTTCCAGTGCTGCCTCTAATTCTGCGATCGTCTTACATGTATATGTCTTAAGTCCGTATCCTTCGCCGATCTTCGCATAATCAACCGGAATCAGATCTCCGCAAGGCTTCTTGCCGTCTGTGTAACGGAACTCTGTTGCAATACTTCCGATACCATGATTCATTTCCAGGTTGTTGATGCATCCGAATCCACAGTTATCGAAGATCAGGATGTTGACTTTCTTTCTCTCCTGCATGATCGTCATGATCTCGCTGTGTAACATCTGGAAGCTGGAATCTCCGACTACGCAGTATACTTCGTTATCCGGCTCTGCGAATTTTACGCCGAGTGTAGCTGCTACTTCATATCCCATGCAGGAATATCCGTATTCTGCATGATAGCCGCCGCGCTTGTCTGTTGTCCACATTCTCTGCATACAGCTTGGAAGGGAACCGCCGGCTGTGATGATCGTTGCGTCTTCATCGATCACTCTGCGGATGGCTGCAAGTGCTGCTGTCTGTGTGATCTTTCCGTTTGTCATCTTCACGAATTCTGGAATCGTTCTTGGATCTCTTGCCTTGATGATCGGCTCGAAATCATCTCCTGTATATTCAATGCCTGCGAGGCGGACCATTTCTTTGTCCCATACCTTCTTGGCTTCTTCGATCTCTCCGTTATATGCTGATACATAGCCGCGTGCACGAAGTTTTTCGGCAAGTGCTTCTACTGTAACTTTTGCATCTCCAACTGCTTTTACTGCATCCATCTTGTATGCGTGGAATCTGCAGTTGTTGATCGTCACGAATTTTACATCCGGATTCTTGAACAGTCTCTTGGAACTTGTTGTAAAGTCTGACATTCTTGATCCGATTGCGATTACTACGTCTGCATCTTCAGCGATAATGTTGGAAGCATAAGTTCCTGTTACTCCGATACCGCCTAAACAGTATGGATGACTGGACTTGCAGGCACTCTTTCCTGCCTGACTTTCGCCAAATGGAATCTTGAATTCTTCGCAGAACTTTTCAACTGTCTCACCAGCTTCTGAATAACGGACACCGCCGCCTACGATCACGAGTGGTTTCTTTGCTTCTGCGATGATTTCTGCAAGATCTTCCAATTCTTCTTCTACTGCAACAGGTCTTGTGATTCTATGTACACGTTTCTGGAAGAAATATTCCGGATAATCATAGGATTCACCTTCTACATCCTGGCAAAGAGCGATGCAGCATGCACCAGTCTCTGCCGGATCTGTCAGGACTCTCATTGCATTAATGAGTGCTGTCATGATCATCTCTGGTCTTGTGATGCGGTCCCAGTACTTGCACACCGGCTTGAATGCATCATTGGTTGTTGTTGCAAGGCTGTTGCTCTGCTCTAACTGCTGTAATACCGGATCCGGCTGTCTGGAAGCAAATGTATCTGCCGGGAACACCAGAAGTGGAATGTTGTTCACCGTTGCTGTCGCGCAGGCTGTTACCATATTTGCAGCTCCAGGTCCTACGGATGAAGCACATGGAATGATTTTTTTACGGTTACTCTGCTTTGCAAATGCGGTTGCTACGTGACACATTCCCTGTTCGTTTCTTCCCTGAAGTACTCTTAACTGTCCAGGATTGGTATCCAGCGCTTCTCCAAGTCCTACTGCGATTCCGTGTCCGAAGATGGTGAAGAATCCTTCTACGAATTTTGTCTCTTCCCCGTCCATGGAAACGTACTGATTATCAAGAAATTTTACAATTGCCTGTGCAACTGTCATACGGATTGTCTTTGTCATCGTTCTCTTCCTCCTGTTGCTTTTTCTATACTCTTGCGATCATTTCGCCGAATTTATCTTTTTCTTCTTTAATAAATGCATGTACTGCGTCCGGTCCCGGAAGGGAATCAGAACAGTTGTTGCTTCTTACCATCATGGACGCTTCTGCGGAACCAAATTCCAGACAGTCGATTACTTCCCATCCCTGATATAATCCATATAAGAATCCGGAACCATATCCGTCTCCGCCGCCGAATCCCTTTCTTGCTTCTACCGGGAATGGCTTGATACTGAACTTCTGTCCGTCACAGGTATAAGCGGTAGATCCTTTCATTCCGTGCTTGATCACTACGATCTTAGCGTTGTATCCCTGCCATAAGCTTGCGCTTTCTTCATCTGTCATGCCTTCTTTGATAAGCTTCTCTGTCAGGTCGAATTCTTCTCTGGATCCCATGATGATGTCTGCTTCTTTTGCTACAATCGAGTAGTAAATGGAAATCTCATCTTTGTTCTTCCAGTTGTATTCTCTGTAATCAATGTCGAAGATAACTTTTGTATCATTCTTCTTTGCCAGCATCACTGCTTTGATTGCTGCTTCTCTGGAAGGACTTTCTGCAAGTGCTGTTCCTGAAATCAGGATTGCTTTTGACTGTCTGATGTATTCTTCATCAATGTCATCTACATGTAACTGAAGGTCTGCGATGCAGTTTCTGTACATCAGGATGTGGCTTTCTTTTTCTGAGAGCATCTCGGTAAATGTAAGTCCGAGCTTCTCGCCGTTTGTACATCTTGTGATGTGTGATGTGTCAATTCCCTGTTTGTCAAAATATTCTGTTACATAATCACCGAACTGATCATCGGATACTTTTCCGAGGAATCCTGCTTTTAATCCGTGTCTTGTAACACCTACCGCAATGTTCGCCGGAGATCCGCCGACGAATTTTTCAAATGTGTGTACGTCCTTTAATGGTTTGAACTCTTCTTTTACCTGATCGTTGTAAGCCGGGTTGAAGTCGATTGCGACTCTTCCGAGAAGTATCAGGTCCATTGGTCTTGTCTGGTCAAATTCTACATATTTCATATCTTGCATCCTCCTGCTTTTTCCTTTTCGCCTTTGCGTGCTTTATTATTTTATTTGTGTGCTTTCTTGCGTGTTTCATTTGTTGACTGTATATTAGCACACGCATTTTAAATGTGCAATAGGATTTTAGATTATTTTTTATTTCCCGCATTGTTCACAATTTACGGCGTGTGTTATTGTTATTTTTGCACAATCACGTTTCGCATCGCACGCATTTTAACACGCAAATTCACAGGGGACGGGAAAAAGTGGCTTTTTTAGTGTCCCAGGAGGATTTTATTTGTATATAAAAAGTGTTACATTAATTACTCATCCTGTTTATCAGGAATGTAATTAATGTAACACTTCTTTGAATTATATCTTTCAAAAGAGCCATAAGGGACACTAAAAAAGCCATTTTTCCCGTCCCCGTGGACCTTCTATTTACTTCCGTTTTCTTTCTGTTCCACATAATCCAGGATCATCTTCACAGCTCCGTTCACGCCGGTCTTAGACACATTGACAACCATGTCATAGTGCTTCGGATCGTCACGTTTCATACCTGTGAAGCGTTCATAATATTCATTTCTCTGGATGTCGCGCAGTTTTAATTCATTTAATGTCTGACCTTTGTAGTATTCTTTTCCTTCTTTTTCGCGGTACGCATCATCTGCGTATACGAAGAAGGAGTAGCTGTGTGGCTGACCTCCCAGTACAAAGTTAGCACAGCGTCCGAGGAAGACTCCCGGGGTCTGTTTGGCCAGTGCCTGGATGATCTTCGTCTGTTCTTCGAACATCCGCATATCGGTCACATCTTCGGCAACTCCTGCTGCCGGATATGCATATGGGGAAAATGCGAATGCTTCATTTTCATTATAAGAATCCAGATATTTTACAACTTTATCCATATCCTGGGATTCCATGCCAAGCTTTTCTGCCAGCAGACAGATGATCTGTCTGTCGTATACACGACATTTTAATGCTTCGGCAAGACCTTCGGCGATCTTTCTTCCGCTTGCTCCGTAGAGACGTCCGATGGCAATGTTGATCTTATTCTCGCTCATCGCTGTCATGTTCGGGATCTCTTCTGCAGGTGCTTCCGCTTCTCCGCCTTCTCTTGCGATCAATTCTTTCATCATCTGGTCATATTGCTTATCCAGTTTGTAGCATGCTGCCAGTAAGAACATAACTGCCCAGATTGCGATCGGTACATACAGATAGAAGACACTGATTGCACGGATTGCAGATGCAGGCTGTACTTCCTTTAATCCGTCAAATGCTGCCCAGGAAAGAACTGCACCCATGATAGCGGATGTGAATCCGGATCCGGCTTTCTGTCCCATACTCATAGACGAGAACATCAATCCTTCGATACGGTATCCGTTCTTCCACTGTCCATATTCGATGGCATCACTTGGAAGAGAATACTGCACGCCATAGAACGGAGCAATTCCGAATCCTCTCATGATACATGTGATCATTCCAAGGGATACGCTTGTTGCATTTAATAAGAAGATCAGCTGTCCGGCGATTCCAAGAAGACATCCGGCGCAGATGAGTTTTCTCTTTCCGTATTTCGGAAGGAGTTTTGGAATCATGGCGATTCCTACGATCGTCGCAATCTTTTCTGATGCAGATAATGGTGTCACAAGATTGACATTTCCCAATACATACTGACAATAATACGTCAGGTCGGTTCCGATGATGATCTGATATACGGTGTAGAATAACATCAGTCCCAGTGCGATCAGGAAATACCGGTTCGTTACCGTTGCTTTTAATGCCGTCCAGAACGGTACATCTTCTTCTTTACTTTTCTGTGCTGTCTGTACACGTTCCGTACAGGTCATATAGGTATTTACAAGTACGAATACGGAGATGACTGCGTACACTGCTGTCACTGTGATCCATGCAGCCTGTGTATTTCCGATCATACCTGCCACGATGTTGATGAGCGGCAGGGTAAATGCTGTGATGATCATACTTGCGGTAATGGATAATACCATACGGATATTACAGATGGTATCTCTCTGTCTTCTGTCACGGCTCATCAGCGATCCAAGTGCATGGAATGGCTGGCTGATCGCCGTATAGACTACCGTATTCATAATATTATAAGTGACAAATGCATAGACCACTTTTCCGATCGGACCAAGTCCCGGCATTGTAAATAATACGATTGCAGCAAGTGCATACGGCACTGCCAGTCTTAAGATCCAGATTCTTGCTTTTCCATATTTGGAATGTGTCCTGTCGATGATGGTTCCCATAAGTACGTCCGAGAAACCATCGAATACACGGGAAACCAGCATGATCATTCCGACTGCTCCTGCCGATATTCCAACTACGTTCGTGTAAAAATAGATCAGAAGCGTTGAGGTCATGGTATACATCAACGTAAGTGCCGGATCTCCGAAGCAGTATGCCAGCTTCTCCGACAAAGGCACGACGATGAATTCATCCATGTCCTTTCCCTTCTGCTTATAATTCAATACTTCCGCTACCGATTTCATATCGTCTCCTCCAACTGTCAGGGGAAAGTAAATTCCCCCTGACTATCCCAATAATTCTCTTTCGATCCGCTCTCTTGCCTCCGGTGCCTGCTTGTCCATCTTCTCAGGGAATCCAAACATTGATACACAGGCAATGTTATCCCCACCGGCTTTTGGTGCATCCGGCTTTAACTGTCTGTTAGCAAAATCCATTTCTCTTAAAGTCTCGAAGATTCCGTCAAAATCTACATCTCCTTCGCCCATTGCGAGATGCTGGTGAATCGTCACATCTGCTTTTCCTCTTCCATTTAACCATGGCGGATTGGCAATGTAACGGCAGTCCAGTGTCTGATTGTATGTATCTGCAAATAACACATGTGTCAGCTCATCTCCTGCATATTTTAACATCGAGCGGACATCTCCTTTTCCTTCATCATAGAAGAAACCATGCGGAGAAGAATATACGTATCCAAGATATGGTGAACGGAACGATTTGACCATATCACATGTCTCATTATTCAGCTCGCAGAAATCATAAGGGTGTGACTGGATTTCCACACGGATCTTATTCTTCTCAATGATCGGAAGCAGTTCCTCCATAGATTTGAACCACATACCATTGCAGATTTCCTGCTGGTTCGGATCTCCGGATAATTCTGTATTGATGACAGATACCCCCATATCTGCCGCAATCTCGATCATACGTTTCCAGTTGGCTACTGCAAACTGACGCTGTTCTTCTGTCGGTCCTGACCAGCGGTATACAACGATGAATGACGATATCTCTACGCCCGTCTCTCTCAATGCTTTTCTGTATTCCATCTCACATTCTTTTGAGAACAGTGGATGTTTGTAAAATGGATTGATCCTTGGATGCGGGGACTGTTCGATATATTTATATCCCCAGTCAGCTACCTGATGAACCATCCAGTTGATATCCATAGACTGCTTTGCCAGTACATCTACATCAAATGCTATTTTCATAATATTTTTGCTCCTTTCATTTTCTTACAAACCGGTCTTTTCTGCAATATATTTTCTTGCCTTCATTGCGTATTCAAGTGGATTGGCTTTTGCCGGATCCTGTTCTGCTTCTACCACTACCCAGCCTTCATAATCTGCTTCTTCTAAGATTTTAAATATTGGTCCGAAATCCACGTCCCCGTCCCCAGGTACGGTAAATGTTCCTTCTCTTACGCCTTTTAAGAAGCTCCATTTTTCTTTTCTTGATTTCTCTACGACATCTTTTCTGAGATCTTTCAAATGTACGTGACGCACACGGTCCACATATTTTCTCAGTACTTTTTCAGGATCAATTCCTGCAAATGAGAGATGTCCGCTGTCGAATAACAGGTATACCAGATCCGGATCTACCGACTCCATAAAGCGGTCGATCTCTTCTTCTGTCTGAACCACGGTTCCCATATGATGGTGGAAGGTCAGTACCATTCCTTTGTCTTTTGCGATCTGTCCGAGTTTATTAAGACCTGTCACAAGCTTGTCCCATTCCTCATCGTTCATCACATATTTGCCTTCCTGGATCGGATGGTCGAGTTTACCCTGAATACTGTAACTCTGCTCAGATACACCGATGCATTTTGCTCCTACTTTCTTCAGAAAATCGCACTGTTCGATAAATACAGCTTCTGTCTCTTCATATGGACGACTGATCAGGAATGAGGAGAACCACTGATTACAGATAGTCATTCCTCTGAGATCCAGCGCTTTTTTCAATACTTCTGGATCTGTCGGATAATGGCTTCCTACTTCTGATCCTGTGAATCCAGCTAGTGCCATCTCACTGACTGTCTGTTCAAATGTATTCTCCTTTCCAAGATCCGGCATATCATCGTTGGTCCAGCCGATCGGTGCAATTCCTAAAGATACTTTTTCTTTATTTAACATATCTGAATCCTCCTTCCGGCATCTTATTCGTTACTGTTCCATCAGTAACACTTCTATACCGGCTCTTTTGTCTGATAACTTTTCAACATTTGTCTGTTTTCTATAATGGCTGTCGCTATTAACTGCGACAGCCGTAAGGTGAATATGTATTTCTACTGTTCCCACTCATCTGGACAGCAGCATGATTGGAAATATAACTATGTAATCTGATGCTTACTACGCAAAATATTTTTCTACAAAATCCTTTGTCACTTCTGCTGCTTTCTTCACATTCTCATCGTGAGACATTGCATAATATTCCGGACGGAATTCTTCGATCGTGCATACGCCGTCGAATCCGATCTCTTTTAATGCTCCTGCGATTCCCGCATGGTCAACCACACCTTCTCCAGGCCACAGTCTCTTGTCATCTCCGCATGATCCAAGCGGGAGATCTTCACAGTCATTCAGATGATAAGCAAAGATCTTATTGCCATCTGCTGCTTTTAAATCTTCCAGTTTTGAGCACATCTCATGGAAATGGAAGGTATCTACTGTGATTCCGACATTGTCTCTGTCAACAGCCTTAACTACATCGTATGCTGTTCCGAACTGGTTAATCGAGCAGTTTGGTGCTCCGCAGAACTCCAGGGAAATCTTGATGTCTTTTCCAACTTTATCTGAAAGATAACGGAGTCTTTCTACTGCTTCTTCTTTGATCTCTGTCACGGATTTGTCCTTTACGTCAAAGCTTGGTACTGTGATCAGCATCTTCATACCGATTGCTTC
>JBNMJT010000086.1:0-9825 GCA_050873945.1 Dorea sp. | reverse complement strand
GATTAAGGGAGACGGAATTGGTCCGGAGATCGTAACGGGGGCAATGAAAGTTCTGAATAAAGTTGCAGAAGTGTATGGACATACTTGTGATTATACGCAGTTACTCATGGGGGGAGCATCGATTGATGTTCACGGAGTACCGCTTACAGATGAGACGATCGCAGAAGCAAAAGCATGCGATGCAGTTCTGATGGGTTCCATCGGAGGAGATGCGAAGACATCCCCATGGTACAAGTTAGAGCCTTCCAAGAGACCGGAAGCAGGACTTCTGAAGATCAGAAAAGCATTGAATCTTTTCGCAAATTTAAGACCTGCCGTACTTTATGATGAACTGAAAGGTGCATGTCCGCTGAAAGAGGAGATCACAGAAGGTGGATTTGACATGATGATCATGAGAGAACTGACAGGCGGCCTTTACTTTGGAGAGAGAAAGACAGAAGAGATCGACGGAGTGATGACAGCAAAAGATTCTCTTACATATAATGAAGAAGAGATCCGAAGAATTGCAAAACGAGGATTCGATATTGCAATGAAACGCCGCAAAAAAGTAACAAGTGTAGATAAGGCGAATGTACTGGATTCTTCGAGATTATGGAGAAAAGTAGTAGAAGAAGTTGCAAAGGATTATCCGGAAGTCACAGTAGAGAATATGCTGGTAGACAACTGTGCAATGCAGCTTGTAAAAGACCCGAAGCAGTTTGACGTTATCCTTACAGAGAATATGTTCGGAGACATTCTTTCAGATGAAGCAAGTATGGTGACCGGATCGATCGGAATGCTTGCAAGTGCCAGCTTAAATGAGACAAAATTCGGTTTATATGAACCAAGCGGCGGATCTGCACCGGATATTGCAGGAAAAGGAATCGCGAATCCGATCGCAACCATCCTTTCAGCAGCAATGATGCTTCGCTTCAGCTTTGATCTGGACAAAGAAGCAGATGCAATCGAAGCAGCCGTTTCGAAAGTGTTAAAAGACGGATATCGTACGATTGATATTATGTCAGACGGAAAGACACAGATCGGAACAGAAGAGATGGGAGATCTGATCGCAGCAAACATTCAGTAATGATCTGAATCGCCATGCGTTCGTAAGAAGCTGCCAGTGGCAGGTTCTGTAGATCATAGAAATACGGTTTTATAGAATCATTTACAGAGTTATAATAGAAGATATTGGATAGAAAGACAACAGGAGGACAAAAGAATGAGAAGTGATACAGTAACAAAAGGAAAACAGCAGGCGCCTCACCGCTCGCTGTTCAATGCACTCGGACTTACAGAGGAAGAGATGAACAGACCACTGGTCGGTATCGTATGTTCTTATAATGAGATCGTACCGGGACACATGAATCTGGATAAGATCGCAAATGCAGTAAAACAGGGTGTTGCCATGGCAGGTGGTACTCCGATCATGTTCCCTGCAATTGCAGTCTGTGACGGAATTGCGATGGGACATATCGGAATGAAATATTCCCTGGTAACCAGAGATCTGATCGCTGATTCTACAGAAGCAATGGCAATGGCACACCAGTTTGACGCACTGGTTATGATCCCGAACTGTGACAAGAACGTACCTGGACTTCTGATGGCTGCAGCGAGAATCAATGTTCCGACCGTATTCGTCAGTGGCGGACCGATGCTTGCAGGACATGTAAAAGGACAGAAGAGAAGTCTTTCCAGCATGTTCGAGGCAGTAGGAGCCAATGCGGCAGGAACAATGTCAGATGCAGACCTGTGCGAATTTGAAAATAAGGTATGTCCGACATGCGGTTCATGTTCCGGAATGTATACAGCGAACAGTATGAACTGTCTGACAGAAGTGCTTGGTATGGGACTTCGTGGAAACGGAACAATTCCGGCTGTATATTCAGAAAGAATCCGTCTAGCAAAACATGCCGGTATGAAGGTTATGGAACTCCTTGAGAAGAATATCCGCCCGAGAGATATCATGACAAAAGAAGCAATTCTGAATGCTCTTACTGTTGATATGGCACTTGGATGCTCTACAAACAGTATGCTTCACCTTCCGGCAATCGCACACGAAGTAGGAATGGACTTTGAGATTGATTTTGCAAACGGAATCAGTGAGAAGACTCCGAACCTCTGTCACCTTGCACCGGCAGGTCCGACTTACATGGAAGATCTGAACGAGGCCGGCGGTGTCTATGCAGTTATGGCAGAACTGAATAAGAAAGGACTTCTGCATACAGAATGTATGACAGTTACAGGTAAGACGGTTGGAGAGAATATTGAAGGAGTAGTTAACAAAGACCCTGAAGTTATCCGTCCGATCGACAATCCATACACACCAACAGGTGGACTTGCAGTATTAAAAGGAAATCTTGCGCCGGACGGAAGTGTTGTAAAACGTTCTGCAGTCGTAGATGAGATGCTGGTACACGAAGGACCTGCAAGAGTATTCGACTGTGAAGAAGATGCAATCGCAGCAATCAAAGGTGGTAAGATCGTAGCAGGTGATGTAGTTGTTATCCGTTACGAAGGACCAAAGGGAGGTCCTGGAATGCGAGAGATGCTGAATCCTACATCTGCAATTGCAGGTATGGGACTTGGATCAAGCGTAGCACTGATCACAGACGGACGATTCAGCGGGGCATCCAGAGGAGCATCCATCGGACATGTATCTCCGGAAGCAGCAGTCGGCGGACCAATCGCACTGGTAGAAGAAGGAGACCTGATCCAGATCGATATTCCAAATCTTTCTATTCACCTGGATGTATCGGATGAAGAACTGGCTAAGAGAAAAGCAAACTGGACTCCAAGAGAGCCAAGAGTTACAACTGGATATCTTGCAAGATATGCAGCAATGGTTACTTCTGGAAACAGAGGAGCGATCCTTGAAGTTCCGAAGGCAAAATAAAATCATGACAGGGGAATGAATGGTATGCAGTTAACAGGATCACAGATCGTAATTGAGTGTTTGAAAGAGCAGGGCGTAGATACCGTATTCGGCTATCCGGGCGGAGCGATTTTGAACGTATACGATGAATTATATAAACATAAAGATGAGATTACACATATCCTTACGTCGCATGAGCAGGGTGCTGCTCATGCAGCAGACGGATATGCAAGGGCAACAGGAAAAGTCGGTGTATGTCTTGCGACCAGCGGACCGGGAGCAACCAATCTTGTAACCGGAATAGCAACCGCATACATGGATTCGATTCCGGTTGTTGCAATTACCTGTAATGTAGGGGTATCACTCCTTGGAAAAGACAGCTTCCAGGAGATTGATATTGCAGGTGTTACAATGCCGATCACAAAGCATAATTATATTGTAAAAGATGTCAATAATCTGGCGGATACGATCCGTAAGGCATTTGTGATCGCAAAAGAAGGCAGACCGGGACCGGTTCTGATTGATATTCCAAAAGATGTAACGGCGAATAAAGCTGAGTTCACACCACAGGAGCCAAAGGTTGTAAAACCGTCCGAAGATATCTGTGAAAAAGATCTGGAAAGTGCAGTACGCATGATCCAGGAGTCCGAGAAACCATACATATTTGTCGGCGGCGGCGCAGTATTATCCGGAGCCAGCAAAGAATTATATGAATTTGTAAAGAAGGTAGATGCTCCGGTTACCGATTCCCTGATGGGAAAAGGTGCATTCCCGGGAACAGATCCGTTATATACCGGAATGCTTGGAATGCATGGAACAAAGGCATCCAACTATGGTGTCAGTGAATGTGATCTTTTGATCGTGGCAGGTGCCAGATTCAGTGACCGTGTTACAGGTAATGCAAAGAAATTTGCAAAGAATGCAAAAATCTTACAGTTTGATGTAGATGCTGCAGAGATGAATAAGAATATCCTGATCACAGAAGGTGTGGTCGGAGATCTGAGTGTCGTTCTTCGTAAGATGAATGAACGTCTGGAACAGCAGGATCACAAGGCATGGGTAGAACAGGTCATGTCTTATAAAGAAAAGTATCCGATGACTTATCATCCGGATGTACTCAGCGGTCCGTTTGTAGTAGAAGAGATCTACCGTCAGACAAATGGCGAAGCAATTATTTCCACAGAAGTCGGACAGCATCAGATGTGGGCAGCACAGTATTATAAATATACAGAACCAAGAACACTTCTTACCTCAGGAGGTCTTGGAACAATGGGATATGGTCTTGGAGCTTCTCTTGGAGCAAAGGTCGGAAGACCGGAAAAGACTGTAGTCAATATCGCAGGTGACGGATGTTTCCGTATGAATATGAATGAGATTGCTACCGCAACCCGCCATAATATTCCGGTGATACAGGTAGTGATCAACAACCATGTACTTGGTATGGTCCGCCAGTGGCAGAACCTGTTCTACGGACAGCGTTACTCGGCTACTGTACTCAATGATGCCGTAGATTTTGTAAAACTTGCAGAAGCTATGGGAGCAGAAGGGGTACGTGTAGCAACCCAGGAAGAATTCAAAGAAGCATTTGCGAACGCATTAAAGAGCGGACATCCGGTTGTGATCGACTGCCAGATTGACAGTGATGACAAGGTATGGCCGATGGTTGCCCCTGGCGCCCCGATCAATGAAGCTTTTGATGAAAAAGACCTGGAAGCAAAAAATGCAGAATAGAAAAAGCAAAAAGTAAAGGAAAGTGGAGGAACAACAATGAGCAGAGTGTACAATTTTTCAGCAGGCCCGGCCGTATTGCCGGAAGAAGTATTAAAAGAAGCAGCAGCAGAGATGTTAGACTATCAGGGCTGTGGAATGTCGGTTATGGAAATGAGTCACCGTTCATCGGTGTTCCAGGAGATTATTGAGACAGCAGAAGCCGATATCCGTGAACTGATGCATATCCCGGATAACTATAAGGTGTTATTCTTACAGGGCGGTGCGTCTCAGCAATTTGCTATGATTCCTATGAATCTGATGAAGAATAAAGTGGCTGACTATATCGTAACCGGACAGTGGGCGAAAAAGGCAGCCAAAGAAGCAGAGAAATACGGAGAGGTTCATGTGATCGCATCTTCCGAAGATAAGACATTTTCTTATATTCCGGACTGCTCAGACCTCGATATCTCTGAAAATGCAGATTATGTATATATCTGCGAGAATAATACGATTTATGGTACGAAATTCAAAGAACTTCCGAATACAAAGGGAAAGACATTAGTAGCAGATGTGTCATCCTGCTTCCTGTCTGAACCGGTAGATGTGTCAAAATACGGCGTGATCTACGGAGGTGTTCAGAAAAATGTCGGACCTGCGGGTGTTGTAATCGCAATTATCCGTGAAGATCTGATCACAGATGATGTATTAGATGGCACACCGACTATGTTGAAGTATAAGACACATGCAGATGCCAAGTCTTTATATAATACACCGCCGGCATATGGAATCTATATCTGTGGTAAAGTATTCAAATGGCTGAAAAAACAGGGCGGCCTGGAAGCAATCAAAGAGCGCAATGAGAAGAAAGCAAAGATTCTCTATGATTATCTGGATGAAAGCAAACTGTTCAAAGGTACGGTTGTACCAAAAGACCGTTCACTTATGAATGTTCCGTTTGTAACAGGTGATAAAGACCTGGATGCAAAATTCGTAAAAGAAGCAAAAGAAGCCGGATTTGAAAATCTGAAGGGACACAGAAGTGTCGGAGGCATGCGTGCAAGTATCTACAATGCGATGCCGATCGAAGGAGTAGAAAAACTGGTAGAATTTATGAAAGCATTTGAAAAGGAGAATCTGTAATCATGTATAAGTATCATAATCTGAACCCAATCTCACAGGTAGGACTGGATGAATTTACAAAAGACTATGCACCTGTAAGCACGGCGGAGACGGCGGATGCGATTCTGGTAAGAAGTGCGGCAATGCACGAGATGGAATTTGCGCCGGATCTGAAAGCAATTGCAAGAGCCGGAGCGGGTGTGAATAATATCCCACTTGAGAAATGCGCAGAGCAGGGAATCGTCGTATTCAATACACCGGGAGCCAATGCGAATGGTGTAAAAGAACTGGTAATTGCCGGTATGCTTCTGGCATCCAGAGATATCATCGGCGGTATCAACTGGGTGCAGGAAAATGAAGAGGACGGCAATATAGCAAAAGATGCAGAAAAAGCGAAGAAAGCATTTGCCGGACAGGAACTGCAGGGAAAGAAGCTCGGCGTGATCGGTCTTGGTGCGATTGGTGTGCTTGTGGCGAATGCCGCAACACATCTGGGCATGGATGTATACGGATATGATCCATATGTGTCTGTAGATTCGGCATGGAGACTTTCCAGAAGCATCCATCATACAACAAATGTAGATGAAATATATGAAAACTGTGATTATATCACGGTTCACGTGCCGGCTCTTGACAGTACAAAGGGAATGATCGGAAAAGATGCACTCGGACTTATGAAGGAAGGTGTGATCGTCCTGAACTTTGCAAGAGATGTGCTGGTAGATTCTGAAGCAATGGTAGATGCGCTTGTGTCAGGCAAGGTAAAACATTATGTTACAGATTTTCCGACACCGGAGATCGCGGGTGTAAAAGGAGCTATCGTTATTCCGCACCTTGGAGCTTCTACGGAAGAGTCGGAAGATAACTGTGCAAAGATGGCAGTGAAAGAAGTAATGGATTATCTGGAAAATGGAAACATCAAACATTCCGTGAACTATCCGGACTGCGATATGGGACTGAGAGGCGATAAGACGCGTATTCTGGTATTACATCACAATGTACCGAATATGATCGGTCAGATATCAGCGATCCTTGCAAAAGACAATATGAATATCGCAGACCTTACAAATAAGAGTAAAGGCAAATATGCATACACGATGATCGATGTGGATTCTGAAGTCCCGGGTGATGTGGTAGAGGAATTGAAGCAGGTTGGTGAAGTGTTACGTGTACGTGTCATATGTTAAATGAAACTTAATAAATTTGTAAGAATCCCTTAATTGCGAAATATGTCGAATTAGAGTATCCTATTAACTAAAGAAACAGAGAGGCTGTTGGTGACGGCATCTTTGATATATAGAAGTTATGAAATCTAGGGGATGCAAAAGAATGGATAATACAGGGATTCGAGCAAGACGAAAGAAATATCGGAGAAGAGTAAGAAACATTCGCGTGGGTCTTACTCTTTTTGCTATCTGTCTGATCGCAGCAGCAGTACCGATTATACGGGAAATATTAAGAAAACCGGCACAGATTACGATACAGGTTGCAGATGTTGAGATCATGCAGGGCGGAACACTTCCGGCGTATACTGCGGATGTGAAGATACAGGATAAAGATAAGAATAAGCTTACAAAAACATATACCGCAGAAGATCTGGCAAAGGATCTGAAGAATGGCAAAGGGATTACGATTTCCAGTAAGGCAGATGCTGCTGTAGAAGGGACCTATGTGATCACGGCAAAATTATCAGAAAGAATCAAAAAGAATCTGAATGGAGACTGGGAGAAAAAAGCACAGGTGACAATTAAGAATGGAACCTGTACAGTAAAGAATCCAACAGGTGTATGGGAAGGCAATAAGTTTAAAAAGTATGATGGGACTTATGTGACATCGGATTTTGTTGTGTCGGAGGGAAATACATATTATTTCGATGCAGATGGGAAAAAAGTGACAGGCTGGCAGACGATAGCAGATGCTTTATATTTCTTTGATAAAGGCGGGGTTATGCAGAAATCGGGATGGACTACAACCGATAAAGGAAGAGCGTATCTGGCTGAAGATGGAAAAGCAATGACAGGCTGGCAGACGATTGATGGAAAAGAGTATTATTTTGGCTCAAAAGGAATTGCTGAAACGGGTGAGGTGACAATCGGACTTGAGAAATGTACCTTCGATAAGAATGGGGAATTAATTTCAAAAAAAACACTGCCGGTGGATCCAAATAAACCGATGGTGGCGCTTACATTTGATGACGGACCAGGACCAAGAACAACAGAACTTCTGGAGCAGTTAAAAAAATATAATGCACATGCAACATTTTTTATGTTGGGAAAGAATGTAACAAAGTATCCGGATGCGGTAGAACAGATGTTGAAAGACGGAAACGAACTTGGAAATCATTCTTATGATCATCAGCAGCTTACGAAGATTGATGCAGAAGCAATCGCCAAAGAAGTGGGTGATACCAATGAAAACATCAAAAGTATCTGTGGAAGCCCGGCAACGGTATTAAGACCGCCATATGGAGCAATCAATGACACGGTAAAATCAAGTGTCGGAATGCCGATGATACTCTGGAATGTGGATACGCTGGACTGGAAGACACGAAATACACAGAGCACGATCGATGAAGTCATGAAGAACTTAAAAGACGGAGATATCATATTGATGCATGATATTCATACAGAGACGATCGATGCGGCTCTGGAGCTGATCCCGAAGCTGGAAGAAGAGGGATATCAGCTTGTAACAGTTTCAGAAATGGCGGCAGCAAAAAATAAAACGTTAGAAAACGGAACTTCTTACAGTAGTTTCACAGAATAAAACAAAAATACGTTGAAATATTTACAGAAAAAAGCAGGAGCAACAATTGCGTGTTGATCCTGCTTTTCGTTAAATCGCCATGTGTTCTATAATAAACCGTTATGTTTCTCCAGCAGACGGTGGATCTTCTCTGTAGGATCCATAACCTTTCCGATACTGATATCGTGGTTCATAGAATCGATGATCAGTGCAATGAATTTACTCATATCCGCAACCAGGAAGTAAGGTTTTTCCTTTGCTTCTGCCGGAAGATAAGTAAGATTGGTAGTGATCACACGGTCAATGTAACCTTTTTCATAATATTCATCAAATTTTTCGAATCCATCGGTAAAGAGTCCGAATGTAGTGCAGACAAATACACGGTTGGCTCCGCGGTCCTTGATCTGTTTGGCAACATCCAGCATACTTTCACCGGAAGAGATCATGTCATCAATGATGATCGCATCTTTTCCGTCAAGATGTTCACCTAAGAATTCATGTGCAACGATCGGGTTCTTTCCGTTTACAACCGTTGAATAATCACGGCGTTTGTAGAACATACCCATGTTCACGCCCATAACGTTGGAGAAGTATACAGCACGCTGCATAGCACCCTCATCCGGGCTGATGATCATCAGATGTTCTTTGTCAACTTTAAGATCCGGTTCCGCTTTTAATAATGCTTTCATGAACTGATACGGCGGGTTAAAGCTGTCAAATCCATGAAGCGGGATAGAATTCTGTACACGGGGATCGTGAGCATCAAATGTAAAGATATTAGATACGCCCATATCGATCAGTTCCTGAAGTGCGAGAGCGCTGTCCAGAGATTCACGTTTGGTACGTTTATGCTGGCGGCTTTCATAAAGGAAAGGCATTACAACATTGACACGGCGCGCTTTTCCGTTTGCGGCAGCAATGATTCTCTTTAAGTCCTGGAAATGATCATCTGGTGACATATGATTCAGATGTCCGTTTACAGAATAAGTAAGACTGTGGTTGCAGACATCTACCATGAGGAACAGATCCGCTCCACGAACAGATTCTGTCAGAAGTCCTTTCGCTTCTCCACTTCCGAAACGTGGACACGGACAATCGATCAGATAATTGTCACGCAGGTAATTATAGTATAATGGTGAGTCCATGTTCTCATTCATCGTGCTTTTTCTGAACTGTACGATGTAATTATTTACCTTTTCACCAAGTTCGCGGCATGATTCCAGCGCACCGATCTTCAGTGGTGCAACAGGGAGACCGCTTTCCATTAATTTGATATTTGGCATAATAAAAACTCCTGTGTATTTTATATGATAAGTTACTCCTAATTATTTATATCACTTTTTCTATAAAAAGGTCAACTACTGATTGGACTATTTGACAAAGGTAATGTATAATAG
>JBNMJT010000085.1:0-9869 GCA_050873945.1 Dorea sp. | reverse complement strand
ATAACCGTTAAAGGAATGTAGTGAACCTGTTTGAGTCCCAAAGGGACGAGTTGTGAACGTAATTCCTTTGTTCTTAGGTTATTTTGGCGCTCTTACTGTTTCTTAGTGCACGGAACCTGAACAAGAACGACTATATACTGTTTTCTTCAAGGACCGAGCGGCCACTTCCGTTAATCAACTAAATAGCAATTTACAGCATCTCTATAAATGCCGCAATTCGAGTATTCAACTGCCCGATATCAGCCTGAGAATAATCCGTCTCTACATTAATGTACGGAATGCCCTTCTTCTCATTCACGAATTTACGGATCGCCAGTGACTCTACATTATATGTATGACATGCCTGCAGTGTCATCTCAACAACTCCGTCTACCTTGAATTCGTCGATCAGGCGGTCCAGAAGGTCCAGTCTGTTTGGATTTGGTGTCATTACGGAACAGCCGATGTTCAGATAACGTCTTGCCAGTGCATCGTATACATCCGGATTCTCTTCGTCTACTAATTTGTCGAAGGATTTTGCTCCGTTGCAGTTCTCGAATGCTACTACAACTCCTCCGTTGTCTTCTACGGCACGGATCACTTTCTCAGTTGCTCCGCCGATCGGACATCCGGTGATCAGGATACGAGGCATCTTATCGAGTCTCTTACCTTCTTCGTATTCTTTTTCAATCTTGTCTTTCATCGCTTCGATCTCTGCCGGGATTGCTTTACGGTCGAATTTGAATCCGCTTCCGTATAATACTTTGAACAGGTCGCCGCCTTTGATCGGTGCCGGGTCAAGTGCCATGACATGATACAGATCTTTCATGGCTCTTCTTACTTTATTTTCTTCTTTTACTGCTTCTGATACTGCTTCATCTGTGATCTCTACATCGAATTTCTTCTCCAGATATTCTTTGAAGCGGATCAGCTCACTCTTCCAGAGTTGCAGCGCCATCTCGCTCTGTGTGTTTGGCAGTTCCATTACGAATACATCTTTGAAATCTGACATGTACTCATACATTTTCTTCTTTCCGTCACAGGTAGTCTCCCCAACAACTACATCTGAGAAATAGAAGAACGGACATTTATCTGTCTTGGCAAATCCATAGCTTGATTTGATCAGTGGACATAAGTTCTTTGGCAGATCCTTCTCTGCATCCGGGATCGTCTCGTCGGATACGGAACATAATCCTACCGTAACCGCTCCCATTGCTCTTGCGATTTCTGCCGGGAAATAGCTACAATATGCGCCCACAACCGGAACTCCCTGATCTTTTAACCCTTTCATTGCCATAAATGATTTCTGACGCTGCTCGGCAAATTCTTCAAACACCTCTGGCAGTTCTTTAATTAACTCCATAATAAAATTCCTCCGTACTTTTCCTTATTTTTGATAATTTTTTTCATAAGATTATCATACCACTTGTACATATTTTTACCTAATAGGAAATATTAATAAATCGTTTCATCTTATCTGCTTTATCTATAATCTTTATTTGTTTTTTCTATTTTTATTCTCTCATATTCTATTCCATATATATCTGAATGATCCAGAGTGCGGTCGGACACTTTGATTTCTAAAATCAACCTGATATCCATCCTTTCTCTTTCTCATACAGCTTATTCTATACACGACACTCCGGAAATCTGTTACAATATCCGTATCGGATACTCTGTAATACCTCATTGGTATAGCATATCACTAAAGCCAATGTTCTTCGTATTGCAGAGCTTATGGTATTGCATCATATAAATCATGGAGGTTTTTCTATGGAACGAAACATATATTTTGACAACGGCAGCACATCCTGGCCGAAAGCACCCGGAGTTGCCTCTTCTATGGCAGAACTTTTAGAGACCGGTGCCTTCAATATCAACCGGGGAAATTATGAAGGTGCCTACGAACTGGAAAGTCAGGTGCTTCTCACTCGCATGCAGCTTGCCAGACTTTTTCATGCACCGGATTCCAGATGCGTCGTATTCACACCTGGAATTACGTATTCTCTGAATTACCTGATCAAAGGACTTCTAAAGCCCGGCGACCATGTCCTCGTCAGCAGTCTGGAACATAATGCCGTAATGCGTCCCTTGCAGCAGCTTGCCGCACAGGACATTCATTACACCATGATTCCGGCAGAAACTGACGGTACAACGCATCCGGAATCTGTCGAAGCCCTGATCCGTCCCGAGACAAAAGCGGTGATCATGCTCCACGCTTCCAACGTATGCGGAACGATTCTTCCAATCCGCGAAATCGGTGAGATCTGCAGACGTCATCATCTCTTTTTTGCCGTGGATACTGCCCAGAGTGCCGGTTCTGTTGATATCGACATGCAGGAATGTAACATTGATTTTCTCGCATTTACCGGACACAAAGGGCTTCTTGGTCCTCAGGGTATCGGTGGTTTCCTGATCTCCGAAGCATTGGATCAGGAACTGACACCTCTGATTGCAGGCGGAACCGGAAGCCAGTCCGATTCACTTCTTATGCCGGAACAGCTCCCGGACAAGTATGAAAGCGGCACGTTGAATCTTCCGGGCATCATCGGGCTGCACGCCGCACTGACGTATCTGGAGGAGCTTGGAATTCCCGCTATCCATCAGAAGAAAATGGAACTGACCGGATATTTTCTTGAAAAAATGCAGGAAATTCCGCAGGCACACATTGCCGGCAGATCATCACTTAAGGACCGCCTTGCCGTCGTATCCCTCGACTTTCCGGAATATGACAATGCGCAGATCGCATTTGCCCTGGAACAGGATTACGGAATCATGACAAGGGTTGGTCTTCACTGTGCTCCGACGGCGCATCAGACCTTACATACCATGCCGCAGGGAACGATCCGTTTCGCCTTCAGCCACTTCAATACCACGGAAGAAATTGACCTGTGCATCGACGGATTTCGAGAATTGTTCTCAGTATAGAATTCATAGATATATTCTATTGAACTTGTGAATTATCTATAACCAATTCTCCCGGTATGCATTGCCCCTTCCCCCCAAAAGTGTTACGGTTATCTTATCGATACAATCGGATCAATTACACTATAAGGAGGTATTTTAAAATGGCTGATTATCGTAAAATGTGGGAAGAACTTGGGATGGATGTAGAGCTGCATGACCAGCTCTGTGCAGTGCTCCCACAGGCATTTGGGGATATATTTTTATCACAGGAAAACCGTCCGGATTCTATGGACTATTATAATATGGTAGTTGCTGATATTCACGGTATCCGCCCTGCTGAACTGATCGAGCATCAGAAAAAAGGCGGCAAAGTATTCGGTACATTCTGTGTCTATGTACCGGACGAGATCGTATTCGCAGCAGATGCGATCGCAACCGGATTATGTGGAGGTTCCCAGTTCTGGGTTCCTGGCGGAGAGAAAGTCCTTCCTGCCAATACCTGTCCACTGATCAAGGCATCCGTTGGTGCACGTCTTGACCGTACCTGTCCATTCTTCCGTATCGCAGATATGTTCATTGGAGAGACAACCTGTGACGGCAAGAAGAAAGCATGGGAGATTCTTTCCAAAGATGTACCGTTACATGTGATGGACCTTCCACAGATGAAACGTGCAAAAGATATCAAAGCATGGGCAGAAGAGATCGAGACATTTAAGAATGTCGTAGAAGAATTTACAGGAAATAAAGTAACTCCTGAAAAACTGGCAGAAAGCATCAAGTTAATCAACAATAAACGTAAAGCTCTGGAACGTCTTTACAATCTTCGTAAGAATGAGAATCTTCCGATCAGCGGATGTGATGTGCTTCTGATCTCTCAGATTGCATTCTATGATGATCCTGCAAGATTTACACAGATGACGAATAAGTTATGTGATGAACTGGATCAGAGAGTAAAAGACGGTGTCAGCGTTGTTCCTGCCGGAACCAAACGTATCATGCTGACCGGAACTCCTCTTGCAATTCCGAACTGGAAGCTTCATAATATTGTAGAGACCAGCGGTGCTGCGATCGTCTGTGAAGAGATGTGTACCGGAACCAGATATTTCGAAAATCTTGTTGACGAAAGCAAGACCACTCTGGAAGACCAGTACATGGCTCTGGCTGAGAGATACATGAAGATCAACTGTGCATGCTTCACACCAAATGAAGGACGTATTGATGACATCTTACGTCTTGCTAAGGAATACAAAGTTGACGGTATCATCGATGTGAACCTTAAGTTCTGTAACCTGTATGATACCGAAGGATATTTCGTAGAGAAAGCACTGAAAGAATCCGGAATCCCGGTTCTTGGAATCGAGACCGATTACACAGACAGCGATGCAGGACAGCTTCGTACCAGAATCAGTGCATTCATCGAAATGTTAGATAATAAATAAGTAACCGAGGTAACAGATCATGCAAAAGATACAGCATTATGTATTATTTCCCAATCATGACAACGGGATGCGTCTGTATGGGATATTGAAAGAAGCCGGAATCAAGACCACCATCGCTCCTACGCCGCGCGTAGCCAGTAAATGCTGCGGGATCTCACTGCTCGTCAGAGAAGAGGATCTGGATACGATCCGGAAATGCATCGACGAGAATCAGATCGAGATATTAAAAATTGCCGCCATCGAGCGGGACATCAACCCGAGACGGGATAGATATTGTTAAAAAATATATTGTGAAGCGAGGAAACATTTATTATGGATTATATTGGAATTGATATCGGATCTACCGCATCCAAAGTCGTTGTGAAAGGAGATCACGACATACATTTTGTACTTCCGACCGGATGGAGCAGCAAGGAGACCTGTCAGACGATCAGGAACCGTCTGCTTGAAGACGGTGTCGATGTACTGTCAGAGGATTCCAAAGTTGTTGCGACCGGATATGGCCGTGTTGCTGTAGATTTTGCTGATCACGTAATTACAGAGATTACCTGCCATGCAAGAGGCGGACGTGAGATGGCCGGGGATGAATGTGCGATCATCGATGTCGGCGGACAGGATACCAAGATCATCCTGGTGTCCGGCGGCATGGTGCAGGACTTCCAGATGAACGACAAGTGTTCCGCCGGAACCGGTAAGTTTCTGGAGATCATGGCAAACCGTCTGGGCGTAACACTTCAGGAACTGTTTGACATGGCTGACGCAGGAACCGTTCTTCCAATCAGTTCTCTGTGTACTGTATTTGCCGAATCTGAAGTGATCAACTATATCGGGGAAGGTCAGAAGCGCGAAGATATCGCTGCCGGAGTTGTAGATTCTGTTGCGAATAAGGTGGCACAGCTTGCCATGAAGAAGAATCTCCCGGACAAGGTCATCCTGACAGGCGGGCTTAGTAACAGTACTTATTTTACCAAGATCTTATCGCAGAAGCTTGGACAGACGGTAGACCCTACCGAGCACGGAAGATATGCCGGTGCGCTGGGTGCCGCACTTCTTGCGAAAGAAAAGAAAAAAAGATAGAAAAGAAAAAAAGATAACGAAAAATCCTGTGGTCGGAGTATTGAATGATCCTTATATTTTGTGGATCATCCTATCTCCCGCCACAGGATTTTATTTTTTCTATCATCTGACTGCTTCGATAGAATATTCTTATAGTAATATTCCAATCGAATGTACCACAAAAGCTGCAATCCATGCAACCACACACTGTCCAAACACTACATATACCGCCCATTTTGCGCCAAGCTCTCTTTTGACCGATGCAATCGCTGCAACACATGGTGTATACAAAAGGCAGAACACAAGAAGCCCCGCTGCTGCTGCCGGTGTGATTGCCCCCGTCAATTCCGCGGTACTTCCAAAGAGTACCGAAAGTGTAGATACCACACTCTCCTTCGCCATAAATCCGGTGATCAGTGCCGTCGATATCTTCCAGTTACCAAATCCAAGCGGAATGAATATCGGTGCGATGATTCCTGCCACAACAGCCAGAATGCTGTCTTTCGAATCTGCTACTACATTCATATGTATGTTAAATGTCTGCAGGAACCAGATAATAATCGTTGCAAAGAAGATGACCGTAAATGCTCTCTGCAAGAAATCTTTTGCCTTTTCCCACAGAAGCTGTCCCACATTCTTCGCTCCCGGCATACGATAGTTTGGAAGCTCCATGACAAATGGTACCGCTTCACCTTTGAACATCGTTCCTCTTAAAAGAAGCGCCATCAGGATTCCCATCAAAATTCCGCCAAAGTATAATCCAACCATGATCACCGCTCCCTGTTTCGGGAAAAATGCGGCTGTAAAGAATGCATAGATCGGAAGCTTCGCCGAGCAGCTCATGAATGGCGTCAACAGGATCGTCATCTTACGGTCTCTCTCCGACGGAAGCGTTCTGCTTGCCATTACTCCCGGAACGGTACACCCGAATCCCACCAGCATCGGTACAATACTTCGTCCTGAAAGTCCTATTTTTCTAAGAAGCTTATCCATTACAAATGCAACTCTTGCCATATAACCGCTGTCTTCCAGAATTGACAGGAAGAAGAACAAGGTCACGATAACCGGCAGGAAACTGAGTACGCTTCCCACACCATTAAAAATGCCGTCGATCACAAGCGAATGTATGACCGGATTGACATTCCATGAAGTCAGCGCAGCATCTACGATATCCGTCAATGCCGTAATTCCCGTATCAAGGAGATCCGACAGTACTGCCCCGATCACATTAAATGTCAGCCAGAATACCGCTGCCATAATTGCAACAAAACAAGGAATGGCTGTATATTTTCCCGTCAGGATCTTATCCATCTTCATGCTGCGCAGATGTTCTTTACTTTCCTTCGGCTTTACAACCGTTGCATTACAGATGTTCTCGATAAATGTAAAGCGCATATCTGCGATTGCTGCGGAACGGTCCAGTCCACGTTCCTGTTCCATCTGTTTTACGATATGTTCCAGAAGCTGCTTTTCATTTTCATCCAGCTTCAGCTGTTCCAGGATCAGCTTATCTCCTTCCGCCAGCTTGCATGCTGCAAACCGGAGTGGAATGTCTGCCTTCTTCGCATGATCCTCGATCAGATGCATGATCCCATGCAGACATCTATGAACCGCCCCGCCATGATCATCTGCATTACAGAAGTCCTGTCTTCCCGGGCTTTCCTGATATTTTGCCACATGCAGTGCATGCTCGATCAGTTCTTCGATTCCTTCATTCTTCGCTGCAGAGATTGGAATGACCGGAATCCCCAGTGCTTTTTCCATCTCGTTGACCAGCACCGATCCTCCGTTATCTCTTACTTCATCCATCATATTCAGTGCCAGGACCATCGGAATATCCAGTTCCATCAGCTGCATCGTCAGATATAGATTACGTTCAATATTCGTCGCATCTACGATATTAATAATTCCTTTTGGATGCTCATTCAGTACAAAATTTCTTGTCACAATTTCCTCGCTGGAATAAGGTGACATCGAATAGATACCCGGCAGATCCGTTACCAGCGTGTCGTTGTGTTCCTTGATCACGCCGTCTTTGCGGTCCACTGTTACTCCCGGGAAGTTTCCCACGTGCTGGTTCGCTCCCGTCAGCTGGTTAAAAAGTGTCGTCTTCCCGCAGTTCTGATTTCCAGCCAGTGCAAATGTCAGTGTTGTTCCCTCCGGCAGTGGATTCTCATCTGCCTTCTCGTGATATCTTCCTCCTTCTCCAAGTCCCGGATGTTCAATGGATTCCTGCGGGATCTGGTCCGATACCTTGATTCCGTCGCGTACATCAGTAATCTCGATCTTCTCCGCATCCGCAAGCCTGAGTGTCAGTTCATAGCTATGTATCCGAAGCTCCACCGGATCCCCCATCGGCGCATACTTTACCATCGTAACATCTGCCCCCGGGATCAGCCCCATGTCCAGAAAATGCTGCCGGAGTGCGCCTTCCCCGCCGACAGTCGTAAGCGTCGCACTCTTCCCAATTGGCAAATCTTTTAATGTCATCGTCTGTATTTCCTTCCCCTATCATCTGTAAATCTAATATTTGATTCCAACGCATATAGCAAACCTATCGCTGACAGATTTTCTATATGATAATTTTTCTCAACTGTAAGGTTAGTATAGACTTATTGATATTTTTTGTCAATAACAGGCTTATTTTCCGATATATATTCCATAAACCGGCGCATGGCCGCCGATGCTGTTCCTCTTCCTTTATATGCCAGTCCGATCTTTCTGTATGCCGGAACATCCAGTGGTCTGATATCCACCTCATACGGCACTCTCTTAAGAATCAGCTCCGGCAAGATCGCACAGCCGATTCCCCGTTCTACCATGGACATGATCGAATAATCATCCCAGGTTGTAACTTTCACATGCGGGGTTACCTGATATTTTTTTAATACTTCCGAAACTTCTGTGTTTTCTTCTTTTTCCAGCAATAAAAAATCAGCTCCGTCAAAGTCAGCAATAGGATACGGACATTTTCCGTCCGTCTTTCCCGGCAACACCGCCATAAACGGATCGTCTTTCAGCTCAATCGTTTCATATACCGGATCCGTCGGCAGACGCAGGAACCCACAATCCACCCGTCCGATTGCGATCCATTCCTCAATCTCTGTGTAATCCCCGATCAGGAATTCATATTCGATATTTGGATATTTTTTCTGAAACCCTTCTATCAGATATGGCAGCCAGTGTGTCGCTACACTGGAAAATGTTCCGATCCGGATCAGTCCGGATTCTAAGCCATTCAGTTCTTCTACTTCCTGTCTAAGCTTTTCATATTCCGCACAGATTCCTCTCGCCCTCTCCAGAAGCCGGACACCGTCACTGGTCAGGCGCACGCCTGCTCTTCCGCGCTCCAGAAGTACCACATTCCACTCTTCCTCCAGATCATGGATCATCCGGCTGATCCCCGACTGCGAATACTGCAGAATCTCCGATGCTTTTGTGAAACTCCCATATTCTGCCGTCTTTACAAATGCCATGTATTTCTGTATGTTCATATCCATATTTCCCGTTACTCCTGTTCCTGATCCAATTTTTATTTTTCTGTCAGCTAAAATTTTCTTCTGCTATCTTCTACACAGATTCTTTCTTAATCCTCTGCATATTCTCTTTCTTTAATATTATATCTGTTTTTCTCATGTAAATTATGATAAATATTCGTTTTTGTAATTCTATATTCAATGATACAATGAAAGAAATCCTGTGACAAGCCATAGTTTTCCGCCTGTATTTTCACATACACCGGACGGACACAGCGATTTTTCAAGAATCATGTTATCAAATCTCAACCATATTTTTAATAAAGGAGTGTATACATTATGTTTTATGTAAGTGAAATTAAGACAACCGCACCAGAAACTTTCCAAACGCCGCTTCAGAAAGAAGTCTATAAAGCTCTGGCACAATTGAAGATTCCTTATGAAAGAGTCGATACCGATGAAGCGATTACCATGGAAGACTGCGTATTGATCGATCAGAAATTAGATATGGACATGGTAAAGACACTTTTTCTCTGCAACCGTAAGAAAACCATGTTCTATCTCTATATCACCACAGATCAGAAGCCGTTTGATACCAAAGCTTTCTGCGAAGCACTGCATATTCCACGTGTTTCTTTCGCTCCAAAAGAATTATTCGAAGAGATTCTTGGCGTTAAGATCGGGGCTGCTACCGTCTTCAGTACTCTGACTGACTGGGAGAAGGATATCCAGGTTGTATTTGATCAGGATGTTCTTGACCGCGAATATTATGGATGCAGTGACGGAACCACAACCGGATATATGAAGGTACGGACTTCGGATATTACTGATGTACTGCTGCCATATACAAAGCATAAATATCAGGTTGTATAATCATGACCACCGGCTTAGCCGGTGGTTTGTTTTCCGCCCTATAAGGGCTCGTTCCCGGCACTAGAGTCTAAAGACTCATCGAATGGCTCGCCAGCCGCAACATCTGTTACTTGCTAAGTCTGTTAGACTTATCTCTTTT
>JBNMJT010000084.1:0-10010 GCA_050873945.1 Dorea sp. | reverse complement strand
TGTTGATCTTATCTGCATCAAATGGCACTCTTACAGGTTCTTTCTTCTTGCTGTATACATCAACCATTCCTCCGACAACTTCATCTGCTCCGAGTTCTTCGATTAGCTGGCATGCACGGTCGATCGCTGCCTCTGCATTGTTTGGATCCAGTCCTTTTTCAAATTTACCGGATGCATCGGTACGAAGTCCGATCTTCTTGCTTGACTTACGGATGTTTGTTCCGTCAAAGCATGCTGCTTCGAATAACATTGTCTGAACATCATCTGTGATCATAGAGTTCTCTCCACCCATGATACCTGCGATACCGATGGATTTCTTACCATCGCAGATCATCAGTACAGATTCGTCCATCTCTCTTTCCTGTCCGTCAAGAGTTGTGAATTTCTCTCCTTTTTCTGCAGTACGTACTACGATCTCTTTTCCTTCAATCGTATCAAGGTCGTATGCATGCATTGGCTGTCCGTATTCTTCCATTACATAGTTCGTAATATCAACCAGGTTGTTGATCGGGCGGATTCCTACAGATGCCAGACGTCTCTGCATCCATTTTGGAGATGGTCCGATCTTAATGTTCTTTACGATTCTTGCGCAGTATCTTGGGCAAAGTTCCGGATTCTTTACTGTAACTTTAATATAGTCTGCAGCATTCTCATCATTTCCCGTCGGTGTTACAACCGGTGGATGGAATTCTTTGTTAAATGTAGCTGCAGCTTCTCTTGCGATACCTACTACACTGAAGCAGTCCACACGGTTAGATGTTACTTCGTATTCTACAACAACGTCATCCAGACCAAGTGCTTTGATTGCGCTCTCTCCTACAACTGCATCGTCATCGAAGATATAGATTCCGTATTCCGGAGCTTCCGGATACATGTCTCTGTTCGAACCGAGTTCTTCGATAGAGCACATCATACCATCACCTTCAACACCGCGGAGTTTTCCTTTTTTGATCTTGATTCCGCCTTCTACACGCTGTCCAGGCTCATGTCCGCCTGCTACACGTCCGCCTGCTAATACTACAGGTACTTTATCTCCTTCTTTGACATTCGGAGCACCTGTTACGATCTGAATCGTCTCTGTTCCGATATTCACCTGGCAGATGATCAACTTGTCTGCATCCGGGTGTTTCTCGATCTTGTCGATCTGACCGATCACGATCTTATCAAGATCTGCATCTAATTTTTCAAATCCTTCGACTTTTGTACCAGACAAAGTCATTGCATCTGTATATTCCTGAGCTGTTACATCAAGATCCGGAACATACGCTTTTATCCATGATAATGAAGTATTCATTTATAAATCTCCTTTTCTCTACTCACTTCGTTCGTGCTTCCTTCTTTATTTATGTCTTATTTACTCCAAAATCCAGCATCTACGATGCTGCCGCATCATTTCATGATGCTCTTCGATTTTGTCGTGCCGCTCGCATAAAGAAGTAAATACTCACTTCGTTCGTGCTTCCTTCTTTATTTATGCTCGCTAGAACTGTTTTAAGAATCTGATATCATTTTCGTATAACAGTCTCATGTCGTCGATCTCGTACTTCAGAAGTGCGATACGTTCCAGTCCTACACCGAATGCAAATCCTGTATATTCTTCCGGATCGATTCCGCACATTTCGAGTACGTGTGGATGTACCATTCCGCATCCGAGGATCTCGATCCATCCGGAACCTTTACAGAAACGGCATCCTTTTCCACCGCATTTGAAGCAGCTTACATCCATCTCGGCACTTGGCTCTGTGAACGGGAAGTGATGTGGTCTGAATTTTGTCTTTGTATCTTCTCCGAATAACTCTTTTGCGAATACTTCCAGGGTTCCCTTTAAGTCTGCAAATGAGATGTTCTTGTCAATGATCAGTCCTTCGATCTGATGGAAGGATGGTGAATGTGTTGCATCCACTTCGTCTGAACGGAATACACGTCCCGGTGACAGGATACAGATTGGAAGCTTGCCCTGCTCCATGATACGTGCCTGTACAGGAGATGTCTGTGTTCTGAGCACGATATCTTTATTGATATAGAACGTATCCTGCTCGTCTTTTGCCGGATGTCCGTCCGGAATGTTCAGTTTACGGAAGTTGTACTCATCGTACTCGATTTCCGGTCCTTCTACGACTTCATATCCCATACCGGTGAATACACGCTCTACTTCTTCCAGTGCAATTGTATTCGGATGACGGTGTCCGACGCAGTTCTTCTTAGCCGGAAGTGTTACATCGATCACTTCTTTTTTCAGCTTCTCTGCACGGATTGCCTTTTCCATCTTTTCTTTATTTTCTTCCAGAACAGCTTCGATTGCTGCTCTTGTCTCATTTACCATCTGTCCAACCTTCGGTCTGTCCTCCGGTGCAACGTCTTTCATACCTTTTAATACAGCGGTAAGTTCTCCTTTTTTACCAAGGAACTTTACACGCACATCATTCAGTTTTTCCGGCATATCGGCAGATTCAATTGCCTTTAATGCTTCCTCTTTGATGTTCTGCAGTTTTTCTTTCATCATTTTCTTCCTTTCTTTGCATCTCTTTATGGCAGCGTATGCTTTTTAGTATACAAAAAAGTCCCGCCCCCCCAAAAGGGACGAGACATATAACCCGTGGTACCACCCTGATTCCCGCATTTTTTGCGGACACTCATTACTGCGTAACGTGCATCATACGGCATTCTCTACTGTTATTTCAAGAACACAGCTCGCGCGAGAAATTCATTAGCCATCTGAACCCAAGGGAACTTTCAGCCTGTCGATTCCCTCTCTCTATCGGAAAATGGCTCACTACTTACACGGTCATTGCCTTTATCTCATAATACTTAACTATTGTATCATATGAATCAGAGTTGTCAAGTCAGAAATTCTCCTGCTCCTGTTTCTACTACTGCTCCATATCCCGCAGGATCACATTCACTTCTCCGCCAAGCAGTAAGATATACATACAAAAATACAGCCACAGCATGATCAGTACAATTGTTGTCAGACTTCCGTACATAGACGAAAATCCTTTAAAAATATCCAGATAGACCGAGAATATCCATGATACGATCATCCATCCAACCGCAGAAAACGCTGCTCCCATCAGCTGGACTTTCAGCTGTACAATGTGGTTCGGCAAAAATTTGTAGATCATCATCGTAAATACAAACAGTAATACCGGCGTAATGATCCCGCGTATCTGCATGATCTGATCCACGAAACGCTCCATCACCGGATAATGTTCCGTCACAAACAGATTCAGCGTATTACCGAATACCGATAATACCAGCAGAAAGATGATTACAATAATAAATGCAACGGTATAAAATGTTGCACGTATTCTTAAAATAATATAATTACGTGTCTCCTTACAGCTATAGACACAATTCAGGCCTGTCGTCAGTGCCAGTACCCCTTTTCCGGCAGACCATAGCGCAACGATAATGGTCAGTGAAATGATCCCGCCGGACTGATTATATACCTGATTAACGATCGACGTGATCAGGCTGTCTACAGATTTTGGAAACACCTGAAGAACAGCAGTCATAACATCTGCCTTCGTAACCGGTGTATACTGTACCAGTGTAATCAGCAGTAAGATGATCGGAATCAGACTGAGCATAAAGAAATATGCTGCCTGTGCAGCGTAGGCACCCACATGATCTTTTCCGACCTGTCCGGTTATTTCCATTACTTTATCATATAGAAACTTAACTTTTTTCATCCTTTTCTCCCAAAATATTCGTCTCTATATTCTACCCGATTTTCATTCGTTTGTCTATTGGAAATTATTCCGTTTCCTGTTATGCTTTTCTCAATTACCTTTCATTGATTACACTTATTTTTCAATTGTCGTTCCAGGATAAAACATTTGTAATATTTCCTGATAATTCTTTCCTTTTTTTGCCATTTCATTCGCTCCATTCTGGCTCATGCCAATACCATGACCATATCCCCCTCCTTTAATTTTGAAAACATTTCCCTCTTTTTCAACTTTAAAAAATGCACTCGGAAGAAGCGTACCACTTTCTATCGTTGTTCCATCATGCCTTTTTATTTTCTATCCGTTTCCTCCCAGTACTCTGCGGATTTTATTCCCTGTATCAACCGTTATGCTTCCACTCTCTCCCCCTGCTTTTATCTGCAAAGCGACACCGCCCGGTCCGGTTTTTGTAACTTCTAATGTCTGCACCACTCCGATATTCTTCTTCGTATTTTGTTCAATAAGTCCGGTCAGTGTGCCCTGATCTATGTCAGCCTCCCACCGGTACCACGGAAGTTCTTTTTCGTAATCTCCTGTCTCGTCTTTTATTTCTACTGATTGCAGATATCCATTACCTTCATTTTCATCTGTCCCCCATGCTTTCATGGTCGTTGTCTTTCCACAAGATGTAGAGTAATAATGTGTCGTTACGATATTTCCATTATATTTTAATATTTCTCCTGCAGTCTCCTGTACGGCTTCTGTAGACGTATCCTGCGGTGCCGAATTATTGTATACCTGATAATCCGTGCTGTCATTTACATGTGCCTGATATTCCGGATAGGCATAGTCTTCCATCTGACGGTATGCGTAATTTCTTGCACAGACCGCCTGTGCTTTTAATGCCTCCTTTTGATAAGAAGCCGGCATTTCACTTGGCACGACTTTATACAGATATTTTTCCACCGGAAGTTCATTGATGATCACGATTCCTTCGGATGTTGCATAAAGTTCCAAACTGCCTGCATATGCCGGGGTCCCATATCCCCGTTGTATGCTGAGAATACTTATCTCTCCCCCATCTTTTGCCTCTATCCGGATTTTGCCATTCTGCAAGCCTGAATCTTCCCTGGTTATTGTGATTTTTTCATTTTCACCCGTTTCTTCTTTGGTACCGTTTTTTTCTATCAGAAGTCCCCCAGACGCACTGACTTCAATCTTTTTATGTACGAGCTGCTTATATCCATCCGTCATAATCAGAACCCTGATATTTCTCTCTGCAGTATCTTCTCCTTCATTCGCAGAATTTTCCTGTGCATTCTTTTCGTCATTTCCTTTTTTTGCCAGAGAATTCCACAAATTTTCCAGACGGCTCTGAATGGATACTCCGGACGGTGTATGGTCTTTATCTTTAACACTCGCTTCAATTCCTGCTTTTAATCCTGCGATCACACATAGCAGCAGCAAAATCCATGCAATATAGATACTGTAATGTTTTTTATTCCGTCTTCGCAATCTTCTTTCCTTTCTGCCGCCGGCATCTTCTCTTACATACTATGATACCCGAAAAAAGACAGCCGTAAAAACGACTGTCTTTTATCTTTTGTATATTCCCCAAAATGCCGGTTCCTGTATTCTGACTCCTAGCACCCAGCTAGGTGGGTATCCGCATCTGCTTTTCTGCCTTCCACTGCAAAGTCGATGGCCTGACATATTACAGAGATGTAAGACTCCCGTTTAAAGTATTGTAGGTTCAAAACTACAAGAGTATCGAACATTCCAGGTTTCCACTGCACTTATTATAACCCATTTACATGGATTTTACAACCCTTTACAATTGTCTGATTTTAATCAGATTCATTAATGGATCTTATAACTGTGGTCCTGCAGAAACCAAAGCTTTACCAGCTTCATTTCCTTCGTATTTTGCAAAGTTCTTGATGAATCTTGCAGCAAGATCTTTTGCTTTTTCATCCCACTCAGCTGCATCAGCATATGTGTCACGAGGATCAAGGATTCCTGTATCAACACCAACAAGTTCTGTAGGTACTTCAAAGTTGAAGTATGGGATTGTCTTTGTTGGAGCATTCTTGATATCTCCGTTTAAGATAGCATCAATGATTCCACGAGTATCTTTGATAGAGATACGTTTTCCTGTTCCGTTCCATCCTGTGTTAACCAGGTATGCTTTTGCACCGCTCTTCTCCATCTTCTTAACAAGTTCCTCTGCATATTTTGTAGGATGCAGTTCCAGGAATGCCTGTCCGAAGCAAGCTGAGAATGTAGGTGTAGGTTCTGTGATTCCACGCTCTGTACCAGCAAGTTTTGCTGTGAATCCTGACAGGAAGTAGTACTGTGTCTGCTCTGGTGTCAGTACAGATACCGGTGGAAGTACTCCGAATGCATCAGCTGACAGGAAGATTACGTTCTTAGCTGCCGGTGCTGAAGATACAGGACGTACGATATTTTCAATGTGATCAATTGGGTAAGATACACGTGTATTCTCTGTTACACTCTTATCTGCGAAATCAATCTTTCCATTTTCATCAAGTGTTACGTTCTCAAGAAGAGCGTTACGTTTGATTGCGTTGTAGATATCCGGCTCAGATTCTTTGTCAAGGTTGATAACCTTAGCGTAGCATCCGCCTTCGAAGTTGAATACTCCGTTGTCATCCCATCCGTGCTCGTCATCACCGATCAGGAGACGCTTAGGATCTGTAGAAAGTGTTGTCTTTCCTGTTCCTGAAAGTCCGAAGAAGATTGCTGTATTCTCTCCGTTCAGGTCTGTGTTAGCTGAGCAGTGCATAGAAGCCATTCCCTTAAGTGGAAGGAAGTAGTTCATCATAGAGAACATACCTTTCTTCATCTCTCCGCCGTACCATGTATTCACGATAACCTGCTCTTTGCTTGTGATATTGAACATTACTGCTGTCTCTGAATTCAGGCCTAATTCTTTGTAATTTTCAACTTTAGCTTTAGAAGCGTTGTATACTACGAAGTCTGGCTCAAAGTTCTCAAGCTCTTCTGCTGAAGGTTTGATGAACATATTTGTTACGAAATGAGCCTGCCAAGCAACTTCTACGATGAAACGGATTGCCATACGTGTATCTTTGTTTGCTCCGCAGAATGCATCTACAACATAAAGCTTCTTGTTAGAAAGTTCTTTGATCGCAAGGTCTTTAACTGCGTCCCAAGCTTCCTGTGTTGCAGGATGGTTGTCATTCTTATATTCATCAGATGTCCACCATACAGTATCTTTTGAATTCTCATCAACTACGATGAACTTATCTTTAGGAGAACGTCCAGTGTAGATACCTGTCATTACATTGACTGCACCAAGTTCACTTTCCTGTCCTTTTTCAAAACCTTCGAGTTCTGGTTTTGTCTCTTCCTCAAATAATAATTCATAAGAAGGATTGTGTACGATTTCTGTCGTTCCTGAAATGCCATACTTGCTTAAATCGATTTTAGCCATCTTCATTTAACCTCTTTTCTTTTATTTGCTGCTGCATATTTATAAATTTTACTCTTTTCATATTCTCCCGCAACAGCATTTGTTTTATTATTGCATTTTTCTACGCAAAAGTCAACACTTTAACAATCTTTTCAGAGTGCCTTTTTGCAACATTTACCTCTCAATCCGTTATTTTCCCCTGTTTTTTTCTTTCATAAAGTTTAAAAATGCAAGATTCTTATCAGAATCTTGCATTTAGTATTTTTTATCAATTATGAAATTTATTTATTTTTAATATAAACTCTTAAACTTCCAGAATATTCTTGACTGTCTCTTTCATCTTATCCGCATCACATTCCAGATCATGCAGGATATTTGCATTCAGAATATCCTTGATTGCCTGCGGCATCTCACGTCCGGATGTTTCTTCCAGAACACTCAGAAGACTGAATTCATCCTGCTCTGCATACTTCGGATCAATTGCGCTCATAACGCTCTTCACGAATTTGTACGGACTTGCGGTAGATGCGATCACGCATTTCTTATCATCCCCGCTGTTCTTCTGATAACAGTCACATACGTAAGATGCAACGCTTGTATGTGTATCCATAACGTACCCTGTCTTATCGTATACTTTTTTGATATTCTCTGCACATTCTTCTTCTGTCGCATAACCTGCTGCGAAATCATCGAGACGCGCTTTCATATCTTCTGTGATCGTATATTTTCCTGCGGATTTTAATGCTTCCATCATATCTTTTGTCTTCTGGTCATCATCCCCGCTGATCCGGTAGATCAGACGTTCCAGATTGCTTGAGATCAGGATATCCATGGATGGAGATGTTGTGAGAATGAACTCACGGTTTCTGTCATAATCTCCTGTCTGGAAGAAGTCGAATAATACTTTGTTATCATTTGAAGCACATACCAGCTTATCGATCGGTACTCCCATCTGTTTTGCATAGTATGCAGCCAGGATATTACCAAAGTTACCGGTAGGTACAACTACATTGATCTTCTCTCCGTCTTCGATCTCTTCATTTTCCAGAAGTTTTGCATATGCATTTACATAATATACCACCTGTGGAACCAGACGTCCGATATTGATCGAGTTGGCTGATGAGAACTGATAGCCTTTCTTTGCAAGTTCTTCTGCAAGCTCTGTATCTTCGAACATCGCTTTTACACCACTCTGGGCATTATCGAAATTGCCATGGATCGCTACTACATTTACATTTTCCCCTCTCTGTGTCACCATCTGGAGTTCCTGTACTTTGCTGACGCCATTCTTCGGATAGAATACGATGATCCGTGTTCCTTCTACATCTGCAAATCCTGCAAGTGCAGCCTTTCCTGTATCTCCGGATGTTGCAGTCAGGATCACGATCTCATTCTTTACATCGTTTTTCTTTGCTGAGGTTGTCATCAGATGCGGCAGGATCGACAATGCCATATCTTTAAATGCGATCGTTGCACCATGGAATAATTCCATGTAATAAGTATCGTCTACTTTCACGAGCGGTGCGATCTCTTCTGTATCAAATTTGCTGTCGTATGCTTTATTAATACAGCTCTTCAGTTCCTCTTCTGTAAAATCTGTCAGGAACTGTTTCATTACGAGATATGCGATCTCCTGATATGTCTTTCCTTTCAGATCTGACATTGTTACATCCAGTTTTGGAAGTTCCGATGGTACAAAAAGTCCGCCGTCCGGAGCAAGTCCTTTCAGAATTGCCTCAGATGCTGTTACTTTCAGATTAGAATTTCTTGTACTTTTGTAATATAAACCCATGCCAACGCTCTCCTTATTATGATTACTTTCTCTTGCTGTTTGTATATTTTACCAGTCCGCCTGCTGCGATCAGTTTCTGCATGAATTCCGGGAAAGGCTGTCCCTGGAATTCTGTGCCTTTTGTTCTGTCATAGATCTTACCACTGTCGAAATCGATCTCTACTTCATCACCTGCTTCGATTGCTTTTGCAGCCTCCGGGCATTCGATGATCGGAAGTCCGATGTTGATCGCATTACGATAGAAAATTCTTGCAAATGTCTCTGCAATAACACAGCTTACACCGGCTGTCTTAAGACATAATGGCGCATGTTCTCTGGAAGAACCACATCCAAAGTTCTTGTTGGCAACAATAATATCTCCAGGCTGTACTTTATTTACAAATTCAGGATCGATATCCGCCATTGCATGGCTTGCAAGTTCCTGTGCGTCATAAGAATTCAGATATCTTGCAGGGATGATTACGTCTGTATCTACGTTATCTCCGTATTTAAAAACATGTCCTAAAGCTTTCATTATTTGTCACCTACTTTCTCTGGGTTCGCGATACATCCTGCGATCGCACTTGCTGCTGCTACTTCCGGTGATGCCAGATAAATCAGGGAATCTACATGTCCCATTCTTCCTACGAAGTTACGGTTTGTTGTAGATACACATTTTTCTCCTGCTGCCATAACACCCATATGTCCACCCATACAAGGGCCGCAGCTTGGTGTATTGACTGCACATCCTGCGTCTACGAAGATTTCCAGAAGGCCTTCTCTGATACACTGTTTGTAGATCTTCTGTGTTGCCGGAACAACCATGACACGTACGTCCGGATGAACGGTATGCCCCTGAAGAATGGCAGCTGCTTTTCTCATATCTTCCATTCTTCCGTTTGTACAGGATCCGATCACCACCTGATCGATCTTGATTGGTTCCATTGCTTCGATCTCGTCAATCGTCTTCGCATTTCCCGGAAGATGTGGGAATGCAACGGTTGGACGGACCTCGGAAAGATCAATCTCTACAACGCTCTCGTACTCTGCATCTTCGTCTGCTTCGTATACATGATATTCTTTCTTTGTATGTTCTTTTAAGTATTCTTCTGTC
>JBNMJT010000083.1:0-10148 GCA_050873945.1 Dorea sp. | reverse complement strand
TCAGAAATCTGTAGGTAAAGTAGATGAAGGTAAGCTTCATCTACTTTACCTACAGATTTCTGAAGGTCGATGATGTAGATACCATTTCTCTCTGTGTAGATATAAGGAGCCATCTTAGGGTTCCATCTTCTTGTCTGATGTCCAAAGTGAACACCTGCTTCTAAAAGTTGCTTCATTGAAATAACGCTCATGTTTCTTTCCTCCATTGGTTTTTTACTTCCGCATATGTTGTTATACGTCCCCGAAACCGTCCTGTTACCAGGCTTTGGCACCATCGGGACAAGCCTATGCGTGATTTTTTGCGACTTTTTAATATTACCATAAAGGTTGTCTGTTTGCAAGGATTTTCCTTTTATTTTTCTGCAAACTTTTCTTTCAGTCTTTCTACTGCCATCTCCACCGTTTTTCTCGGACACGCCAGGTTGAATCTTACGAATCCGATTCCGTCTTCTCCGAAGAAATCTCCCTCATTTACTGCAATCTTGCACTCTTCCAGCAGATACTGTCTTACTTTTTCTTTCGGAATATCTGTATTATGGAAATCTACCCATACAAGATAGGTTCCTTCCGGCTTTCTGACTCCAAGTGCCGGCATATGCCCGTGCAGTTCATTTACAAAATATTCCAGATTTCCGTCGATATATTCATTCAGTTCTTTCAGCCATTCTTCTGACTGGTCATAAGCCGCAGTCAAAGCTGCTTCTGCAAAGGATGTGTTCTCTCCAGCATGGAATTTTTCTGTTTTTGCCATGAATTCCGTCCGTAATTCTTCATTGGAGATAAAACAGTTGGCAACATGTATGCCTGCAAGGTTGAATGCCTTGGACGGTGATGTGAAGATGAAGCATCTGTCTTTTATCTCTTCAGATAACATTGAGATAAATGTATGCTTACTGCCTTCCGATAACAGTTCACTGTGAATGTCATCCGACAGAATATACAGATCATGCCGGATACAGATGTCTGCCAGATCTCTTAATTCTTTTTCTGTCCAGACTCTTCCCGAAGGATTATGTGGATTACAGATGATCACTGCTTTTGTCTTCTCCGTGATCCGGCTTTCCAGATCTTCCAGATCCATTGTGTAATAACCGTTATCATTCTTCAGTCTGCTTTCTTTCACGATACATCCACTATCTTTTACCACTTCAAAGAACGGACCGTATGCCGGAGTCTGTACAATAATCTCATCTCCCGGTTCCGCAATTGTCTGCACTGCATAGGCAAGCCCCATGACAACATTTGGCACGAAGCAGATTTCTTCTCTTTTCAGTTCATATCCGTGTCTGCGTTTCATCCAGTTCATGACTGAACTATAATAATTTTCTGATAAAAACTGGTAACCAAACGCTCCCTGTCCGGCAGTCTTCTGCAGACTTTCTGTAATCGCAGGTGCGATACGGAAGTCCATATCTGCGATCCACATCGGAAGTACCTCTTCTGTTACAAATGGTACATCCCATTTTACACAATTCGTTCCCCGGCGCTCTACGCCGTTCTCAAAATCATACATTTTCTTTTCCCCACTTTTATTTTTTATCTTTTTACAGTACAAGACGTAAGAAAAGCTGCCCCCGGCAGCTTTTCCTGTCTATCAAAGTATACAAGTGACGTTACCGGCGGCAAGTTCTCTGTATGCTTAACCGTACAAATGACACGCTGTAAAATGTCCCGGTGCCGTCTCTTTTAATACCGGTGTCTCACTCTTACATCTGTCCGTTGCATAAGGACATCTGCTGCAGAAATGACATCCTGCCGGCGGATTCACCGGACTTGGGACCTCTCCCTGAAGCCGGATCTGCTTCTTATTTCTCGCAATCTCTGGATCCGGGATTGGAATCGCAGATAACAGCGCCTGTGTATACGGATGAAGCGGATTTTTATACAGTTCTCCCGACGGCGCAAGCTCCACCATATTCCCCAGATACATTACCCCGACACGGTCGGAAATATGTTTTACCATCGACAGGTCATGTGCAATGAACATACTGGTCAGCGAACGTTCTTTCTGAAGTCTGATCAGAAGGTTTACCACCTGTGCCTGCACGGATACATCCAGTGCCGATATCGGCTCATCGCATAACAGGAATTCCGGATTCACCGCAAGTGCTCTTGCGATTCCGATTCTCTGTCTCTGTCCGCCGGAAAATTCATGTACATAACGGCTTGCATGTTCTGCATTCAGTCCGACACTTCTTAACAGATTCTGTACTTCTTCAACCTCTTCTGCCCTGGAAGCTGTCATCTTGTGAATGCGCATTCCCTCTGCAATAATATCATGTACCTTCATACGGGGGTCAAGGGAAGAATACGGATCCTGAAAAATCATCTGTACTTTCTTCGTGAATTCTTTTTTCTGTGCTGCATTCATCTTGTGGACATCTTCACCGCGATATAATACCTCTCCGTCTGTTCTCTCATACATACCAATGCAGGTTCTTCCGCATGTCGTCTTCCCACATCCGGATTCTCCAACGATTCCCAGTGTCTCTCCTTCATAAATCTTGAACGACACATCATCCACTGCTTTCAATGTTCTCTTAGAGTCCAGGCGGAAATATTTCTTCAAATGGTTCACTTCCATGATTACATTCTGTTCACTCATCATTTACGCCTCCTCTCCAAAACTCATATCTGCATACCCGGAATCCGGGTGTCTCAGCCAGCATGCTGCCACATGTCCATCCCCGAATTCATATTCCGGCGGAAATGCTTCCGTACAGATCTGCATACAGTGCGGACATCTTGCTGCGAACGGACATCCAGCCGGCGGATCGATCAGATCCGGTGGTGTCCCTTCGATTGCAACCAGCGTCTGTTTATTTTCCAGCTCCAGATTCGGTGCTGCATTCAGAAGTGCCCAAGTGTACGGATGCTTCTGATCATAGAACACATCATCACAATTACCTTTTTCCATGATCTTACCGGAATACATGACCACGATCCGGTCTGCCACGCTTGCAACAACACCCAGATCATGCGTGATCAGAATAATGGTCGTGCCCAGTTTTTTCTGAATATCTTTCATAAGGTCCAGTATCTGTGCCTGAATGGTCACATCCAGTGCCGTTGTCGGCTCGTCCGCGATCAGTACCTTTGGTTTTCCGGCAAGTGCAATTGCGATCATCACTCTCTGCCGCATACCGCCGGACAACTCATGCGGATATTTCTTCATGCTCATCTCGGCATCCGGGATTTTGACCAGTTCCAGCATCTCAACAGCCTGTTTTCTCGCCTCTTCCTTGGAAACTTTCGCATGATTCGTAATGTTCTCCATGACCTGTTTTCCAATCTGCATCGTCGGATTCAAAGAGGTCAGCGCATCCTGGAAGATCATGGCACATTCTGCTCCGCGGTACTGTTCCCATTCTTTTTCAGACTGTCCCAGAATATTTTTTCCAAGGTACAATACTTCACTGCCGGCTTTGATCTCACCCGGCGGGGTATTGATAAGCCCCATGATCGTCTTGGATGTTACGGATTTTCCGCATCCGGATTCTCCTACGATCGCAAGGATTTCTCCTTCATTTGCATCAAATGTTACACCTCTTACGGACTGCACTTCTCCTGCGTAAGTATGGAAAGAGACTTGCAGATTATTTACTTCTAATATTTTTTTCATCTCTCTCACCTCACTATTTGATCATCTTTGGTTCCAGTGCATTTCTGAGTGCATCTCCGAGAATGTTAAAGCTGAATACCGTCAGTACAATAAAGATTCCCGGGAAGATTGCCAGTGTCGGGTTATCCATGATATAAGACTGTGCTCCCTGAAGCATGGTTCCCCATGAAGCCTTCGGAAGCTGTACACCAAGTCCCATGAAACTGAGTGCCGATTCTGTCAGGATTGCATTTGCAACTGCCAGACTTCCTGCCACGATAATGGAAGAACTCATATTCGGAATGATATGTTTGAAAATGATCTGCTTGTGACTTGCCCCCAGATGCTTTGCAGCCAGTACATAGTCTCTTTCTTTTAATGTCATTGTCTCCGCTCTTGTAATACGTGCGATCTGACACCACTCGAACAGTCCCAGGATAATGATCATGGACCATACCTTCGGCGGGAACAGCGCATTAATCACGACCATCAGAAGGAAACTCGGTACAGACATGAAGATATCTGTAAAACGCATCAGAAATGCATCCGTCTTTCCTCCGACATATCCGCTGACCGTACCAATGATCGTTCCGATCGTTGTCGACATGATCATCGATAAGAATCCGACAGAAAGAGAAATTCTTCCTCCATAAAGCGTTCTTGTGAAATAATCTCTTCCCAGCTCATCAGTTCCGAACCAGTGGTCTTTGCCCGGTTTCAATAACTTATTCATCAGATCCTGTTTATCCGGATCATACGGACAGAGCGGGGCAAATACTGCCATAAGGATTACAATCAATAAGATCACTGCACAGATCATTGCCAGTTTATTTTCTTTCAATGAAAGGAAGACATCTTTCCACAATCCTCTTTCATAATTTGCGGAAATCTTTTTTTCTTCCATATGTACTTTTTGGAAACTGGCCTTTGTAATCTTTTTTTCTTCTTTAGTTGTCACGTCTTCCACCTCCCTGTCTGATTCTCGGGTCAGCTACTGCATATAAGATATCTGCCAGAAGGTTACCGAGAACTAATATGATACATGAAAACATGGTGAATCCCATGATCACAGGATAGTCTCTGTTACCAACCGCTTCCATTGCCAGTCTTCCGATTCCAGGCCATGAGAATACAGATTCAATTACAAATGAACCACATACCAGACCTGCAATATTAATTCCTGCCAGTGTGATGATCGGAAGCAGACAGTTCTTAAGCACATGACGGAACAGCACTTTTCTTTTGGACGTTCCTTTTGAAATTGCTGTAACTACATAGTCTTCTTCCAATTGCGAGATAGTGTTGGAACGGATATATCTTGTGAATACCGCCATATTATTCAGGCTTAATACAAATGCCGGAAGAATCAGATGCCACAGCAGATCCCCTGTTGTGTCCACATTCAGCGTATGCATTCCGCCTGTAGGGAGCCATTTTAATTTCAATGCGAACACAATGATCAGTACCATTCCGAGCCAGAACGGAGGAATCGAGATTCCCAGATACGAGATCAGGCTGATCACGTTATCTGCCAGTTTATTCTTTTTCAATCCGGCCCATAAGCCTAACGGGATGGATACGAGCAATGCGAGAAAAAGTGCCATCCCCATTAATATAATTGTGTTCGGAAGACGCTCTCCGATCATCTCGGCTACCGGTCTCTGCTGTTTCATAGATGTTCCGAGATCTCCCTGCAGAACATGCCCCAGCCATCTGCCATACTGCTGTGCAATATTACCGTCCAGACCATATTCCTTTCTTACCTGTTCTACCTGTTCTTCTGTCATTCCTGATTTTACATAGTTATTAATCGGATCTCCCGGTGCCGCCTGGATGATCAGAAAGGAAAAGATACTGACCAGAATTACAACCGGTATCAATTGTAATAACCGTTTTAATATATATTTTTTCACGATTTTCCCACCTTATAAACTTAAGAAAAAAGACCGTCTGTGGACTAACAGACGGCCCTTTTTGGTTATCTTATTTCTCCATTGAAATCTTCAGATAATCTTCAAAGATCGGAACTCTCTTGATCTCATCAAGTCCCTTGAATTCTTTTCTTGCAACAATTACATAGTTTGTATTTGCCATTGGATACATAGAATAATCTTCGTTCATCTGTACCTGAAGTTCTTTGTAGTATTTCTCACGATCTTCTGTCGTCAGTGACTGAGAAGCTTTGATCCAGAGATCTTTTGTCTCAGGGCTTACATAGAATCCCTTTTCAAGAAGATCACCTGTCCAGCTTGTCATCTTTGTAGCTGGGTCAGCATTTAACTGGTCCATACCGTTAGAAGCAAGATCCCATGAAGTATCTACAACAGTCTTACCTGTTACCCATGCAGCGAACAGACGCTGGAAGAATTCTCCAGAATCCACACCTTCGATCTCCATCTTCACGCCGATTGCCTTTAACTGCTCCTGAACGATCTGAGCTGTCTCTTTCATGTTCGGACGTGCTGTGAAGTACATATAGTGAAGTGTTGTCTTTGTAAGACCACTCTTCTCTGCAAGTTTCTTAGCTTCTTCGATGTTCTGCTGGTATCCAGTCATCTCATCGTTGTAGTACAGGTTCTGTGGAGCACAGAAGTTCTTTGCAGGAAGTGCAAGTTCTTCTGAACCGTAAGCACCTTTGATGATATCATCGTCATTTAATGCAAGGCAGATTGCTTTTCTTGCATCCATATCCTGCATGATCGGGCTCTGATAGTTGAATGCGAGGTAGTTCAGACGTCCTTCTGGAAGTGTGTAGACTTTATAATCACTGTCTTTTTTATACTTGTCCAGTTTTGTCTGGTTTGTCACACGCATCATAGAGATCTCGCCGCTCTGAAGAGCTGCTTCCTGTGCACTTTCATCCGGCATCATCTTGATTACAACCTGAGCAAGACTTGCTTTTCCTCTGTAGTAATCATCGTTTCTTTCATATACGATAGAGTCGCCTTCTTTATACTCTTTCAGTTTGAAAGGACCAGATCCGATACATTTCTTTAATGCTTTCTTGTTATCTGCTACATTTGTGTTTCCGTCAAATACGTGTTTTGGAATGATCTGGATACGTCCGAATTCAGTCTCAAATGCACTGAATGGCTCCTGCAGCGTGATTGCCACTGTCAGATCATCTACTTTCTCTGCTGAAAGTGTCTTACCATTATATGTAACACTTTCAGATGTTGCACCTGTGTTAGATGTGTCTTTGAACATATCAACTGTGAACACTACATCATCTGCTGTGATTGGCTCACCGTCATGCCATTTCAGACCATCTTTTAACTTCATTTCATAGTGCATTCCATCATCTGATGTTGGTTCCATGCTGTCAGCCAGATACCATCTTGTTCCATCCGCTGTGATGATGTAAAGCGGATCGAAGCACGGAGCAGATGCGATTAACAGGTCATCACTACCATATACATTGTATGGTGTCAGCGATGCGATAGAGTTTGTGTTAACCGGTACAACGAATGTCCCACCATCCGATGCGTCTGCCGATGTGCTTGTTCCGGAAGAACTGCTTCCGGAATCGGATTTGCTGCCACAGCCAAACAGCATACTTACTGCCATCGCTGCAACGAGCATTACAGAAACTAATCTCTTTTTCATCGTTTCTTTTTCCTCCCTGTATTTAATTTCAAACAATATTAGTTTATCATTCTGATATTTTTTTGTCGAATTGTTTTTCATTATATATAGACGCTTATATAGTTTCATTCTATAAGTAATATCTATATTTTCTATAAGAATCACTAATAAAAGAATTACAATTATTAATTTGTCATTCATCACTTCTGTCCGCTCTTTATAAACATATAACAGCGCACAAAAAACCGGAACCAGGGATTTTCCTGATTCCGGTCTCTCATCTTTTATTTACTTTTCATTATCTGCGAACATAGATCATACCAGACTGTACCGGTCCGACTTTTACAACGTCTCCTGTGTGTGGAGCGTGGATCATCTGACCATTTCCGATATAGATACCACAGTGTGTTGCTGTTGTTACAACATCACCAGGCTGTGGATTGCTTACTCTTGTCCATCCCATGAATGTAAGTGTTGTTCCGAGACGTGTATAGCTTCCTGTCAGACAGTAGCTTACGAATCCTGAACAGTCAAAACTGTTCGGTCCACATGCACCCCATACATAAGGTTTTCCAAGCTGGCTGTATGCTCTGCTTACGATTGTTCCGCCGTTTGCATTTGTGCCGCCTGTTGTAGTATTACTGTTTGAACTTGACGGCTTTGTCGTCGTTGATGAGCTTGAGTTATTTGACGAACTGCTGTTTGATGAACTGTTGCTCGTTGTGTTATTTCTGTTGCTTGTGCTTGTTGTATTGTTCGTCGTATTACTTCTGTTCGCTGCGGCCTGCTGTCTTGCTGCTTCTTCCTGTGCTGCCTTCTGAGCCGCTTCTCTTGCTGCTCTTTCCGCTGCTTCTTTTGCTGCCGCTTCCGCTGCGGCCTGAATCTCTGAATCCAGGTTTGCAACTTCTGCTGATTTAGAAGTAATCAGATTATTCAGGTTGTCTCCCTGTTTCTCATATTCAGCCTGTTTGCTTTCCAGTTCTTTCTGGTCTTTCTCAAGGCTGTCTTTCAGATCTGAAATCTGCTGTTTTGTCTCTACATATTCCTGTAACTGTTTTCTGTCATAGCTATGTACATTCTGAACATATTCTGCTTTACTGAGAAGGTCCGTAAAATCTTCTGATGTAACCAGTGTCTCAAATGCTGAATCATTACCGGCTTCATACATATATTTGATACGTTTCTTCATTGCTGCATACTGTTCTTTTTCTTTTTCCTGTGCAGCTTCCAGATCACTCTGTGCCTGAGTAATGTCTTCACCTGTCTGGATCAGTTCTGTTTCCAGCGTATTAACCTTTCCCATCAAAGTTGTAAGCTGTGACTGTAATGAACTTACCTCACTCTGCTTTGCGGCCTTTTCCTTCTTCAAATCATCGACAGACGGTGCTGCCAGAACTGGTGTTACGATCAGTGAACTTGCTGCCACTGCTGTGATCAATCTGATTCCGTGTTTATTCATACTCACTCTTCTTTCTTTTATGTTTTAATTATTTTCTTTCCCCTCGTCGTAAGGGCATTCCCTCACATCTGTCCACCATTATAGCGCACATACATATAAATTGCAACATTTTTTAATAATTTCGTAACATTTAACAGGCCGGAACACACAATTCCGGCCTGTCTTTTCCTAATTATAATTTATCTTTTCAGATTATTCAAGATTTTTTTCGTACAGCCTTTTTCCAGCTCTGACCATGTCTGTCACAACTTACTGGACATACATATTCGTATAGCCCATCAGACTGATATCTACCGCTTTTGCAGCCTCGCGTCCTTCACGGATCGCCCATACAACCAGGGACTGTCCGCGGTGCATATCACCTGCCGTGAAGACGTTTTTGACGCTTGTATCGTATGCTCCGGCCGCCGTCTTTACATTCGTGCGTTCATTTACTTCCACGCCAAATGCCTTGGTCACATAATCCTGGCTGCCTAAGAATCCGGCTGCGATCAGTACCAGATCTACATCTACCGTATATTCACTTCCGGCTACCTCTGCCATCATCATGCGGCCAGTCTTTTCATTTTTCTTCGGCTCTAATTTCACCAGAACTGCCTTGCAGACTTTTCCGTTCTTGTCTTTTTTGAATTCTTTGACGGTTGTCTGGTATACACGCGGATCGTGTCCGAATACAGCTGCCGCTTCCTGCTGTCCGTAGTCTGTCTTGCAGACTCTCGGCCACTCCGGCCAAGGGTTCATCTCGGTACGTTCATCCGGTGCTTTCGGCATCATCTCGAGCTGTAATACACTCTTGGCACCGTGTCTCATGGATGTTCCCACACAGTCATTTCCGGTATCTCCGCCACCGATGACCATAACATTTTTCCCTTTTGCGGAAATGTATGTGCCGTCCTTCAGGCTCAGATCATAGGTTCCGTCTGCATTCTGTTTTGCATTTTTCCAGAGTGCTTTTGTAGTTGATTTGAGGAAATCCACCGCAAAATAGATTCCTTCGGCTTCCCTTCCCGGAACTTTGATATCTCTCGGGTTGGATGCACCGCAGCAAAGAACCACACGGTCAAATTCTTTTAATAATGTGGCGGCTTTCTTGTCTTTTCCGATATTACATCCGGTCACAAACTGAATTCCTTCTTCTTCCATGATCGCGATCTTACGGTCAATGAACTGCTTTTCCAGTTTCATATTCGGAATGCCGTATCGAAGAAGTCCGCCGATCTTGTCTTCTCTTTCAAAGACTGTCACACTGTGGCCTCTTCTGTTCAGCATATCAGCCGTTGCAAGTCCGGACGGTCCGGAACCTACAACTGCAACCTTCTTGCCGGTTCTTACCTTCACCGGTTTTGCTGCTGCGTAACCTTTTTTATATGCATTTTCAATAATGCTGTATTCATTCGCCTTGCTTGATACTGCATCTCCGTTCAGTCCGCATGTACATGCAGCTTCACAGAGTGCCGGGCACACCCTTGATGTGAATTCCGGGAAGTTGTTTGTCTTTTTCAG
>JBNMJT010000082.1:0-10292 GCA_050873945.1 Dorea sp. | reverse complement strand
TTTGTGTGTGTCCCTTCCGGGCGTTACCCCTTCATTTGAACAACACCATATCAGTTGTATCAGTAGCTTTTCTTTTTACGGACGGCTACTGACCCCGCTGTCTATTCAACAAGCGGAACGTCTCGTCCGATGGAATTCATCGATATAATACCTGGTAGACTTGATACCACGGTTGATGGTAACCCTGTTCCACACCTGATCCTGCACAATCAGCATCCCTATCTTTTTCAGCTGTTTTCCAAGCTCTTTGATATCAAAACAGACAATCCGGTTATTCAGTTCCACGTTTGTCCGATGATTGAAGACTTTCAGTGATCCGTTGACATAGATTTCCAGTGCTGTTGCGATTCTCTGTGCCTGCGGTTCTTTTTGTGCCCTGAGGCAGTCATACAGATCACCAAGCACCGGCATATTCTCCGGCTTTGGATCTGCAAAATATTTCTGATACACCAATGGAAGACAGCGGTCAATGACTGATTTTTCTTCTGCCTCGATTCCATCCCTGCTTCCCATAATCAGCTCACACAGAGACAATACAAAGTCTGACTTCACTCCCAAAGGATTGTCATCATCGGAGTAATCCATATTGATATCCATTGGGTTGGTATAGTCCTTGCTGGTCGGAGAGATATGTACCACCTGACCGCCCAGAGCATGTACCAGCGGATAATATTCTCCTTCCGGATCTCCAATGATAATGTCATCCTTCGTAACAAAAAACGCATTGGTAATCTCTCTTTTTGCTGCAAAGGACTTACCAGATCCCGGGGTACCAAGAATCAGTCCATTCGGGTTTTTCAGTTTCTTTCTGTCCACCATGATCATGTTATTGCTGAGGGCATTCAATCCATAATAAAGGGATTCCCCTGCCATGAATAACTCCTGTGTGGTAAATGGAACAAAAATAGCAGTACTGGTTGTAGTGAGTGCGCGCTTGATTGGAATATGATTGACTCCCAAAGGAACACTGCTCATAAGTCCTTCTTCCTGCTGATAATCCAGACGTTTCAGCACACAGTTATACTTCTGTGCGATGCCTGCTGTCTGAAAGATTGCATTCTCCAGAGCCTGCTTGGTCTTTGCTGTATTTAAAAAGAGCGCTGTTACAAGGAACATACGCTCATTTCGTGACTGCAGGTCTTCCAACAGACGTTTGGCTTCTCCACCATACGTGTTAAGATCCGATGGGATGATATCCATATCATATCCGGCTCTTACTGCTTTTTTCTGCTCTTCAATTTTCATCCGGTTAATATCTGTCACTTTACTTTTTACCAGCTTAATCGCTTTCATCTGATCTACAGACTGCACATGCAGATTGACAATCAGGTTCTTGTCGATATCCAAAAACTCTGCCAGCATTTTATCTGTGAGCTCCGGTGCAAGGATTTGTAAATATGAAACTGCTCCAATGGTATTCCCCATCTGGAAAGTATTTCTGTCCTTGAATACAAAGCTGGTCGGTGCCACATAATCCTTGGTGTTGAGTCCTGTCTTGATCATAGATCCATAATCGAATTGAAAATCTGTCATCACATCCGGATTGAACGTTTCATACAGGATCTGCAGTCTCTCCACACCATTGAGTGGATAGGCCAGAACACCGAGAATCTTAAAGTTATTCAGGATATCCGACTCAATACGTTCCAGCTTCGGTTTTGCTTCCCGGATATTATCGGCTTCAATGGCGAAGGTGATATATTTTGATTTCACCAGACCATTATTTCCTTTCGCCAGCTGCTGTTTTAACATTTTTGCATATTCCATACGGACATCATCAAAAGCATCGTTCTGCGGACGGATCTGGATGACCTGCTCAAATTCTTTCATGCTGCTCTTATGATTGATAAAGCTCAGCTGGAAACGGATACTGCTGTCGAAATAATTGAGGAAATCACACCAGTTTTCAAAAATGGCATTCTTATCTTCGTTCTGCGCCAGCTGATAGTTGATATCATAAAAGCGGATACATTTGGAATAAATCTTTCCCTGCACACGGCAGATACCGTCCTTTCCCATCTCTTTATAGGCAATAGACTGCTGGACGGATATCTTTTTCTGTCTGCGTTTTTCTTCCTGTTTTTCGTTCTTATTTTTCTTTTTTCGCAACCGTTTTTCCTCCTTTCGGTTTTCGCTGATCACGAATCTGATTCTTCTTATCCGGATCAGATTCATAATAGTTTTCGGTTTCATATTTTCTTACAGACGGACGAATCATTTTTACATTGATCATGTGCATCAGAACATCTTCCAGATGCATCCCGTCTTTTTCATACATGGCAAATAAAAATGCCGGTAACATCACCAGAACCATGATCGTTGCTGCATTGCTGTTTCCAAGTGCATTTCTGCAAAGAAAATAACTGGGGATTCCAACTGCAGCTCCAATTCCGATACAGATGAGCTGTCGTTTTGTCAGGTTGAATGCCACCTTATTTTTTACCTTTGTCAAATCTTTCGGTACACTGACATATGCCATGATTTTTCACTCCTTCCTGTAGTTTAATGTGCGTTAAATATGGACTTACTTAAAGAGCCGGTCTTAAAGAGACTGAAACACAAGATCACGGTGTAAGCCATCACGCCAAATAATGAAGAACTCAGATTATCCGAATACTGGATGCCTGCTACTAACACTGCATAAATTGCAACACACACCATCATCAGAAATGCCTGGAATGCCAGGGCAAAGAGTCCTCTGAAATAATTGGTTCCGATCTGTCCCCACTCCCGGTTACTCATAGTGGCGAACGGAATCGGTGCAACTGAGGTATAAAGGTAAATCTCTATCATACGTCCATACAGGATTACTGTGATCAGTACAGACATGATCTTCATACAGAAGCTGACGAGAAGGGTTTCCAATGCCAGTACAACAAGTTCTCCGATTTCCATACTTTCCAGCGTACTGGAAAGATCCGTCAAAGCGGAAGAAATATCAATGGCGGTACTTCCCGTAATCAGACCGGCTGCAGAATTTACTACATGCTGTCCTACGTCAAATACCGCCATCGTGATTGTAAATGTATTACTCACCAGATAGACTGCGATCCACATTTTTACAAAATATTTGAAGAACATCCAGGTATCAATATCATGCATATTGTTCCGTTCTGTCAGCATAGAAATCAGCTCATAACAGAGGACAAACGTGATAATGATACCTGCAATCGGCATGATCACTGAATTTGACAGATTTTCGATCATACTGAATATACTACTGTTCCACCCTTGCGGGGTCTGTCCAACCTGGCTTGCAATCTCACCGGTCTTCTGATTGACATCTGTAAACATCCGGTCCAGGTTGGAATTGATCATCCCGGTCAGGAGTCCCCTCATCCATTCCTCAATCGCATCAAAAATTTGACTGAACATGGATCTCTACTCCTTTCTCTTAACCAAATAGTCCACTCAATAGCGGAATCAGCTGTGTTCCAATCAGGATAACACCACCACCGCTCATCAGCTGCTTGATTCCCTGGCTTTTCGCACCAGGATTGTCATTACCATAACCTTCCATCAGGTTGATTACTCCCCAGACACCAAGACCTGCACCAATGGCAACGACCAGTGTCTGAAGGATATTGATAGCACTACTGAAAAATCCCATTTTGTTTTCCGAACAAACGCTTTTCTTATGGTCTGTAAGCGTTTGGCTCTCTCCTTTCCCATTTATTCAGACCTTTTGATGCACCACTGTCTGATACAGGGTGCACGAATTTTCACTTTCATAAGTTTTAATTCTCTCTTTCTTCGGCTTCAACAGCCGCTATCTCTTCTTCTGTTACATTGCATTCATACAATTCAAACTCTGCATCTTTCGGAAGTACCAGTCGGTGTTCCAGATATTTTTCAACATCAAAAGCATTTTTCTTGTCATAATCGGCCAGTTCCTTGTAGCGCTTATGCTTGGTGATATCATACTTATTACTTAGGAACGGCCGTACTCCACGGAGCTGCAGGATACATTTGTCACCATCCATGACTGCCAGTTCATCCCGGCTCATCAGTTCTTTTCCAGTCTTTTGATAATTCAGTCCATAAGACCGATTGCTGCCTCTGGTATCTGATGTGTTATACAGATCAATCGTCTCTTTTCCCAGCGTCTCAGAGATTTCTTTCAAGGTGGAACTTTCTTTTCCACCAAGGAAAAGTACGGTATCACAGTTACCCGTGATAGTCTCAGCAGCATCCTTATAGATGGTTTTCAGCTGAGATTGTGACTGCAGAATGATAGAAGCGGAGATTTCTCTGCTTCGGATTGTAGCAATCAATTTGTCGAATTTTGGAATCTGTCCGATATTGCTGAACTCATCCAGGAGCAGACGCACATGGTATGGTAATCTTCCTCCATGCTCATCATCCGCTTTGTCACACAGCAGGTTAAACAGCTGCGTGTACATGATTGCCACTACAAAGTTGAATGTATCATCGGTATCGCTGATAATAACGAACATGGCGGTTCGCTGATCTCCGATCATATCCAGTTCCATCTCATCGTAAGACATGATTTCTCTTAATTCCTGAATATCAAATGGAGCTAGTCTGGCACCACAGCTAATCAGAATCGACTTCGCTGTTTTGCCCGCCGCCAGCTTATATTTGCGATATTGACGGACAGCAAAGTGTTCTGGATTTTCTGCTTCCAGTTCTTCAAACAATTCATCCACTGCATTTTTAAACTCTTCATCGTCTTCTCTGGTCTCACTGGCATTGATGAATTCCAACAAAGTGGAAAAGTTCTGCTCCTCTTCCGGTGCTTCATACCAGATGTATCCGATCAGTGCAGAATACAGCAGACGTTCCGCTTTCACCCAGAAATCTTCGGTGGATTTTTCGCCTTCTCCCTTGGTGTTTGCGATAATCGTATTGACCAGTTTCAGGATATCTTTCTCACTACGGATATAATGAAATGGATTGTAATGCATGGACTTCTTAAAGTTGATGGTATTTAATACCTTAATCCGGTAGCCACCATTTACTAACATTTTCCCGCACTCAACGATGATCGTACCCTTTGGATCTGTCACTACATATGACACGTGGTCTGTCATCTGCATCTGGTTTGGCTTTACATAGAATCTTGTTTTACCAGAACCGGATCCGCCGATAACAATCACATTTTTATTTCTGGCATACTTAGGAGCTTTTGGTCTGCTGTTCATAGTCAAACGTTCCGTTTCTGTCAGAATGACATTGTTTTCAAAGACTGGATCCATGAATGGTTCGATATCTTTTCTGGTTCCCCACCTTGCAGATCCATACTCCACTCCCTGACGGAATTTCTTTGCATTCTTGGAACGGTAATAAACCACCAACCTCATACAGCCTGCAATCATGATTCCAACTGTCAGATCCTGTAGATGCAGACTTGGCAGTCAGCTTAAAAATGCCAATCGGAAATTGATCAGCATCACGCCAAGTCTTTGCACCATGCTTTCTCCCAGACAATGCCGATACAGCCAGGATCCTTTATCCGCCACGTAGAAAATGGCAAGATATGGGAGATTCAAGACCACCAGTCTCTTGAACTGGATCTTCTGTAATTTCTCCCGAATCATCGTTCCTGCCCTCTGTCTTTCTGTCTCTGCTTCACACGCTGGCGGTGTTTTGCTTTTCTCTGGACTGCTTTCTGCAGTTTCTTTCTGACAGATGGCTTCTTTGTCTGTTTCTTTTTCAGTTCTACACCGGCATATTCCCGGAATGCAGCGGTCATCACATCCACATCCTTTGCTTTAAAAAACACTAGATACTTCGGTGGATCCACACTGATATCTTTTTTCAGGCTGTAATCAATCCCATATTTTCTGGCCACACGGTCAAAGGACTTGATATTCTGATCTGTAATCTGAATATTGCTGAGCTGTGCTCCCTGCTCTGTCAGCTGTTTGATCGTCTGTTTTCCATGAGGCTTTTTCTTCTCAATCTTCTGTCTGGCTTTTTCCCTTCCTTTCTCCTGAGCCTTTCCGGTCTTCTCTGCCTGTTTAATCTGGATGGAACGCTGTTTTCTTCGGTTCTGTACATCCAGAAATTTCCGCATAGCTGCTTTCAGTACATTAGCAGTGATCCTGGCTCCCTGAATGCTCAGGCTGATTACTTTCTGATTTACTTCTTCCTGCAATTACCCACTTCCCTTCTTTGCTCTCATCTCAGAATAAAGGCTGGCAATACAATAACCGATGCATGGGACAGGCTTTCCATAGGGACAGCCATTGCACTTATTAGAAACAGCTGATTCTCTTTTCTTCTCTTTTTCCGGGATCAGATAATGACACTGTTTCAGTCCACATCCTTTGTTCTTCCCTTTCCACCAGTAGCAGTACTTACATGACCACGGTTTTTCACTGGTATATTTTCTGTCTGTCAGGGATGCATTTGGTTCAATCACCAGATTTTTATTCCTCTTCATTTGTTTTTTCCTCTTTTCTCATCATTTCTGTCAGTTTTTTCTCCGCATGACTTCCGGACACAATCAGGCAATACAACATCAGAAAAATTGCTGTTGCTCCCAGAAGAGCAATCACAATCATGATATTTTTCATGTGTTCTCCTAACTGAAAAAGCGCCCACAGATTCCTTTCGGTTTCCATGAACGCTCTTTCTTAATCAATTATTTTCTCTTTTTTCTCATAAATGCAAAGGTTCCAGCTCCCGCAGCACTCACACCAAGAAGCATAAACCATAACCAGAGATTAGAGTTATCACCAGTCTTCGGTGCATCACTTACTGGTTTTCCACTTTCCGGTGTCTTTTCTACCGGTTTTTCCTCATCCACCATGGTCACATGCTGTACTTCTCCCGTATCTTTCACTTCAAATTCTACATCTTTCGCAATCAGATATCCTTCTGGTGCTGTTTCCTCACGAAGTGTGTATTTACCGATTGGAAGCATTTCAATATAATGTGCTTTATCCGTACTGGTCCAGCTTTCCACAACTTTTCCATCCTGATCCAGAATGGTCAGTTTTGCTCCTGGTAGTTCTTTTCCGGCAATATTCTGTTTGGAGATTTCCAGTTTTGTTACATCATCCTTCATCTCAACTTTCTGGATATCCGCAGTATCTTCAATCGTAAACTTCACACTTTCTGCTGTTACATAGCCATCTACAGGTTTCGTTTCAATAAGTGTGTATTCTTTACCGACTGTCAGCTCACGGATCACATGTGCTTCTTTTCCGGAAGTCCATTCATCCACAACATTGCCTTCTGCATCTACAACCTTCAGCTTACATCCCGGAAGTTCTTTCCCGGTTGTCAGACTAGATTTTGTAAATTCTACTACGGTCGGCTGATTTTCAAAGGTAAAGTCATAAGTTACAGTAGGCTGATCCTCTCCAGCATAGTCAAAAGTGAATTCCTTGACTTCATCATTCGTCACAAAGCCATCTGGTGCATACAGCTCTTTGATATAGTAGGAAGCTCCTACCGGAAGATTAGCAGCAAATGTAATCTTTCCATCCTGATCTGTAGATTTCAGTTCGATGATCTCATCTGCTTCAATCAGGACTTTTCCTGTTGTCTCTGATTTGATATCCTCTTTTGCATATAAGCCGAAGACAGCACCTTCCAGTGTACGGTCAGTATCTTTTTCTTTCTTCAGGACATTGACTTCTACTCTCTGGCGGTTATTCTGCCAGTCTTCATCATAAACAACGACTGGTGTGTTCTGGTCCACATAGGAAAGATCCACATGGCGGATTTCATCATCGAGTACATGACCATACGCAGTTCCTTTTTCTTTCACATAGTATTTTCCGAGCGGAAGATTCTCCAGTTTGGCAATACCTGTTTCATCTGTTGTGATCGTTGCAACCAGTTCATCAGCTTTATAATAATCCTCGCTTACACCATCAGCTGCTTTGATGTCTTCCTCAGCGTAAACCTCAAAAGTAACATCTGACAAGTTTCCGGTAATATAGTTGAAGATATGCTCTACTACACCTTTCACTTTATCGATCAGTGTCACAGAATCCAGGAATTCTCCTTTTTTGTTGATAATCAGCTGTCCTACTGGTACTTCATCTTTCATTTCCACTTTCTGCACATCAGCAGTATCTTTGACTGTAAATGTCACATCGTTGGCAACCAGATAGCCATGAGGTGCAAATTCTTCATGCAGGGTATAAGTTTCTCCTGCTTTCAGATATTTGATCACATGCGGTGCATCTTTGGATGATGTCCAGCTGTCTACTACATTTCCATCTTTATCGGTTACTTTCAGATAAGCCCCATCCAGCTCCACACCAGTTGTTATATCTGATTTTGTGATTTCTACTGTAGTTGGCTGATTCTTCTTTACAGATTTTAATGTCACGGTCTGCACATCCTGCCCCTGATAAGAAGCATCAAAAGTCAGCACTTCATCGGAAGATACATATCCGTCCGGTGCCTGTAGCTCTTTCACATAATAACTTCCAAGTGGAAGATCCAGTGTACATGCTGCCTGTCCCTCTTCATCAGATGTCATTTTCTGCAGAAGAGTATCCGCTTTTACAAGGAGCTTTCCATCCGCGGATTTGATATCTTTACTGTTGTAGATGCCAAACACTGCTCCGGCTACTGTTTTTCCTGTCTCCTGATCCTGCTTTTCGACTGTGATAGACACTTTCTGTCTTTCATCTGTTACGGAAATCTCTTTTTTCACAACAGCTGTGTTCTGATCTGCATAAGCAAATTCCACATTTTCAGGTACGGTATTCAGGACATAAGATTCCGGTGCATTCTTCTCTTTAACATAATAGCTGCCAAGCGGAAGATTCTTGACCGTTGCATATCCATCCTCACCTGTCGTAACGGTTGCCACCAGTGCATCTTTCGCAAAATACATGGTTCTTTCTCCATTTTCATCTATCTGATGATCTGCGGTATAAATGTTTTCAGCAGCGTAAACTTCAAACTCAGCCCCTGCAAGGCCTCTCATTTCATACTGGAAATCTTTCTCATATCCAGTCAGCATCTCACCCTGTTTATAAATCTTCAGCTGTCCTTTGACCGGGTGGTTTGTATACTCCACATCAATCACTGCATCTCCTGTAATCGTGTCGATCAGATAAGCGGTATCCGTATCCACAGACACTGTCACATAATTCTTGGAAATCGTGTACCCTTCCGGTGCTGTAACTTCCTCAATCCGGTAATTACCAGGCTTTAAGTTATTCGGCAGTACCAGATATCCTTCTTCATTAGTGAAGTAAGATTTGTGTACGGTCGGTTTTGGATAAGAAGTTGCCTGCTCCACATATTTTCCGTTATCCAGATCATACACTTTAAATTCTGTATTTGCCAGAAGTACGGATTTCTGTGTCTCATCATCTTTTTTGATGATCTTTAATTTTGCTTTAAACTCATTATCCAGAAGCACACGCCATGTCTGTGGTGTATCCGGCTGATTCTCTGTGATCTTTACAATAAAATCATCGACCGGTGCATAATTGTGTTTGCTTGTGGTCTCTCTAACCACATAAGTTCCATATGGAAGAGGGATTGACTTTGCATATCCTTTTTCGTCTGTGAACATCTCTGTCTGACCATCTGCTGTCAGTACGACCGGATCTGCAGAGCTGAAATCATAGCTGCCATCTGCATTCACTTTCAAGTCACTAACCAGCCATGCGGAAAATCCAACTCCCTGCAGAAGATCTGCATCTGTCTTTCCATTATTGGCTGCTTTAATGATCTGGAACGGCTGCTTGATAACCGTTTCTTTGCATACAGCAGTTCTTTCTACTGTCGGAACCGTTGCTCCTTCATAACTGCAATCCACATCATGTTCTGTCTCATCCAGAACATATCCAACCGGTGCTGTCAGCTCTTTCACATAATATTTTCCGAGATAAAGATCTGTTACATCAGCTTCTCCGTTTTTATCGGTTGTCAGGGATGTAATCAGGGTATCTTTTTTATAAAGGATTCCGGTTCTTCCATCTGGATGAACGATATCCTCTCTTGCATACAGACCATAAACAGCTCCTTTTAAGGTTGCATCTCCCTGTGCCTGATTTCCCGTTTCTGCATCCTGCTTTGCAAGACTGATTCTGGCATTGACACGTTTGTCTGTTACATTTTTGATGGTTGTCTTTCCAATGTTCAATGTCACATTATAAGATTTCGTGTCGATCTGATATCCTGTCGGCACACTGATTTCTTTCAGATAAACAACTTCCTGTGTCTTCTCTAATGTAATCTGGGAAGCACCGTTCTGATCTGTGGCTGGCATCTGTGCAATCAGCTTTGTACATTCCGGATCAGAGTAAATTCCATATACCGCTCCGGCCAGTGCATTTCCAGTATCC
>JBNMJT010000081.1:0-10448 GCA_050873945.1 Dorea sp. | reverse complement strand
GATCTGACCAGTATGTATCCAGAACACGGATCTCTGTCATGGAAGGATCTCTGTCTTCTTCTGATTTGAAATAATTCTGGATATGCTGGAAATCCTTGAATGTCATGGCAAGTCCGAGAGAATCATATAATTCTTTTAACTTGCTTTCTTCCATATCTTTGAATCCGTCAAAGATCTTTACATCTGCAGGCTCGTCAAATACGGTAACCAGTGTCTCTGGTTTTTCGCCCTGTGCTTCTCTGGAATCTACAGGGTTGATGCAGTGTTCTTTGATTGCTTCGAATTCTTCGTCTGAAACCGTTCCATCTCCGCCATGAATTACATAAGTTGTCGCGGTACGGATGACCGGCTGCTCATCTTCTTTGATGAACTGAATACACTGAACAGCGGAATCCGCTCTCTGGTCAAACTGTCCTGGAAGGAATTCTACAGAAAAGATTCTGCTTCCTTCTTCTGCAGGGAATTCTTCTTTATATAATGTATCTACAGGTGGTTCAGAAAAGATGCCGTTACATGCTTTCTCAAATGTCTCATCGGATACATTTTCCACATCGTAACGAATCAGTACACGAACGCTATCCACGTCTTTGATTCCAAGATAGCTGCGGATCTCGTGTCTGAGTTCCTTGGCCTGTACATCAAATCCTGATTTTTTCTCCACGTACACTCTTTTTACATTGCTCATAAGTAATCCTCCATAAATGAATTTTTACACATTTTCTATTGTTAGTATAACACAACAATCATTATTTAATACAATTAATATATCTAAACACTTTTATAATCTATACTTATTAATCCGTTATTATTTTGCTTCTTCCTTTCTGCATATCCACTTTTTACGATTTCCCAGGCTTTTTGCAGCTTCTTCTGATAAGAAATAATACGATCCATATCAGAGCCAGCACTGCACCGAACACTTCACTGATGCGGATCACCATATCTGAGAAGAATCCTTCCGGCAGCATCCGGATCATATAATCGGTCGCCGGATCAAACACCCACAGATTATTGGTAAAAAATATCTTATGAAAAATCGTAAAACATGTTGTAAAGTCTATGCTGAACGCAATGCCAAGCAATACCCCTATGACCAGCCATACACCCAGTGCGATCGAATATGTCCTGAAAAAAAGTCTCTTCCAGTCTTCTTCCCGCTTTTTCAACACTGCCAGTATGACCACTGCCACAGCCAGACAGATTACTCCGACTTTGATGCCTCCCAGAAAAAGATTCCTGACATCCCTCATATGAAGTCTGTCTCTTTCATTAAAGAAGTCCTGTTCTTTTCCTTCTACTGTAGTAATCACCGACAGCTTTTCTTCTTTTCCGATCAGATAGTTCATCATATGTTCTGTCACATACATGACATGGTCGATGTTCATATCCAGATCTTCTGTCACTTCATATTTCTGGTATTCTTTTTTGTAAAATCTGTAATGACTGTCTCCGTATACTGCTGCCCAGATACTGAATACAAGTGCTGTGATCACCGCACACATCATGGCTGCGACAGATAAGGTTGTTGTTAACTTCTTCAAATATTTTCTCCTTTTATGTCTTCTTTTATCTTTGTTTCCGCAATCTACTGTTTCTGTCATGAATTTTATATTTCACTTTATAATTTTGCGTCTGCCTTTTATTTATTATAACACTTCTATTGTAAATACGGTTGTAATTTTCTTTCATTTCACTTATAATACAGTTAAGATTCATTAGGAGGACTTATCATGGATATTAACTATGAATTATATAAAGTATTTTACTATGTAGCTTCCACCTTAAGCTTTTCGGAAGCTTCCAAGCAGTTGTTTATCTCGCAGTCGGCTGTCAGCCAGTCGATCAAAGCACTGGAGAAGAAGCTGGATCAGACCTTATTCATCCGGAGCACCAAGAAAGTACGTCTTACTACCGAAGGAGAGATCCTTCTCCGTCACATTGAACCCGCGATCAGCCTGATCAAGCGTGGGGAAAGCCAGCTTCTCGATGTCGGTGCACGCGGAGGACAGCTTCACATCGGAGCCAGTGATACGATCTGCCGTTATTTCCTGGTGCCTTATCTGGAACGCTTCCACCGTGAATTTCCGGGAGCGCATATCAAGGTTACGAATGCGACATCGATCCGCTGTGTAGAACTTCTCGAGACCGGACAGGTGGATCTGATCGTTGTCAATTCACCGAATTCCTATCTCGGAAATGTCCCGAATGTGAAAAAGATTAAAGATTTCCAGGATGTATTCATCGCCAATGATGCATTTGAAGAATTAAAAGGAAAGAAGCTTTCTTTCAAAGAACTTCTGGATTATCCGATCCTTATGTTGGACAGAAAGAGTACAACAAGTGAATATCTGCACAACCTGTTCCTTCAGAATCAGCTGGACCTGGTTCCGGAGATCGAACTCAGCAGTAATGACCTTCTGATCGACCTTGCCCGTATCGGACTTGGAATCGCATTTATTCCGGATTTCTGTCTTTCCCAGACGGCGGATTCAGATTCGCTTTTCATTGTTGAGACAAAGGAATCGCTTCCGGAACGAGAACTTGTCATTGCACATAACGAAAAGGTTCCGGTATCCAAGGCTGCGCAGGAATTTTTGTCTTATTTTTAGATAAAATTGAATACTGCCGACTTTTCCTGCATACTTTGACAACTGCCGAACCTGCCACTGGCAGATTCTCTCGAACGCATAACGTTAAAAAATACCATGAGCGCATATGTTCCTCATGGTATTTTTCTTTCTATCACATATTTCTTTCTATCACATATTTCTGTCGCATTTTTCTATCACATTTTTATTGGTAAACAATAACTTTTATCTTATTCTGCTTAGTTTATATCTGTCTCTTCTGCCGTCCAGAACTGCGCTATCTTCTCCTCGATATTTTCACTGTTACAGATCTGAAAATCATTCCATTCCCGCGGAAATACCTCCTGGCACCGCCGGTCCATAAACCGGTCATCCAAAAGTACGATCACCCCTCTGTCCTGATCCGTCCGGATGACTCTTCCCGCCGACTGCAGCACCTTATTCATTCCCGGATACAGATACGCATAATCGAATCCATTCAGATTCTTTGAGTCGAAATAATATTTCAGCAGTTCCCGCTCCAGACACACCTGTGGAAGTCCTGTCCCGACGATCATTGCCCCGATCAGCTTATCTTCCGTCAAATCTATTCCTTCCGAGAAGATACCTCCCATCACGCAGAATCCAATCAGGCTGTGTTCCCGTTCCTGCTCGAATTTTTCCAGGAATTCTTCTCTTTCCTGTTCCGTCATATACTGCGACTGCACCGCAATTTCAATCGGTTCCTGTTCCGAGAAGCTGCTGCCTTCTGCATTTTCTTCTGACTGCAGCTTCCGCATATTCCCATACCGCTCCTGCTGCAATTCTGAAAACGCTTCCCACACTTCTTCCAGAAAACGGTACGACGGGAAAAATGCAAGATAATTTCCTGTCTTTCCTGTCACCACCCGCATCATATATTCTGCATATTTCCGGTACATCTCCGGCCCGCGTCTGGTATATTTCGTACTGACATCATTTCCCAGAAGTAATAATCGTTTGCTCTGTTCGAACGGTGACTCCGCATAGATCGCATAGTCATCTTTTGCCGTAGATAACAGCTTTTTATAATAATTGATCGGCAGAAATGTCGCCGAAAATAATATCGCGCTGTTTCCCTTTCCCATATACTCCTGCAGGCATCCCGCTGGATTCACACAGAACAGATGCAGATAGAATTTTCCTTCTTCGTTTAACTCCGAATAGATCAGATAGTTTTCATCCAGCCGGTCATGGATATATATGAAATTGCGGATGCTAAAATAAAAGTCCGCCACTTCTTTCCGTACTGCTTCATCTTTGCAGTCTTCCATGAACTCTTCCAGTTTCGTCATCAAAGACAACAACTTGATATACACATGTGACACACTGTTCAGGATCTGGCAGCCGTCGCACTCTCGTTTCAGTGTCAGCAGCTGCTTATTACAGCTTTCCAATGCTGAGACAAGCTTCGGTTCTCCGTATTTTACCAGTTTCTTTATCTTCAGAAAATCTTCTTTGCAGATACTGGTACTGTACATTGCTCTTCCACGTTCGACCAGATTATGCGCCTCATCGATCAGAAACAGGTATTCTCCTTTGACACCGTCTCCGAAGAAGCGTTTCAGATGTGCATTCGGATCAAATACATAGTTGTAATCACAGATAACCGCATCCACCCACTGCGATACATCCAGAGCCATTTCAAACGGACATACGTTCCATTTTCTTGCCTGTTCTTCCAGGACTTCCCTGCTCATCTGATCCGTCGAAGTGAGCAGTTCATAGACTGCATCATTCACACGGTCAAAATGTCCTTTCGCATACGGGCATGCATCCGGATTACAGACCGTCTCTTCGCAGAAACAGATCTTTTCTTTCGCCGTCAATGTAATGACCTTCATCTGCAGATCCTGTTCCCGCAGGATGTCGAACGCCTGGCTTGCCACCGTTCGGGTGATCGTCTTGGCTGTCAGATAGAATATCTTTTCTCCCAGTTCTTCCCCGACCGCCTTCACCGCCGGAAATACTGCCGCCATTGTCCTCCCGACTCCGGTCGGTGCCTGGATGAACAGCTTCTTCTGTCTTAAGATCGTCCGGTATACCGATGCCACCAGCTTCTTCTGTCCTTCCCGGTATTCGAATGGAAATTCTACTGTTTTGATCGAAGCATTTCTCTTCTCTCTCCACTCCATCTGGTATCTTGCCCATTTTTCATATTCTGACACCAGGTTCCCGAACCATTCTTTCAGCTCAGCTCTGGTATACACCTGCTGGAATCTGCGGATTTCTTCCGTATCCAGATTGCAATATGTCATCTGTACGCCGATCTCTTCCAGCTCTTTTTGTTCCGCATAAATGTATGCATAACATTTTGCCTGTGCCAGATGCAGAAGCTGTGGTTCTTCCATACGTTTCAGGTCTTTAAATACTCCTTTGATCTCATCGATCACCACACGTTTCGGAAGCTCTATGATCCCGTCTGCCCTTCCTTCTACACTCAGGATAAAATCATCACACGGCACTTCATATTTTAACGGAACTTCTGCCCGGTATTCCGCCCCCTGCTGTCTCTGGATCTTCCGATGTATCCGGCTGCCCTGCTGCATCGCATCCTTATCTGCCCCACCGGCCCGGTTATCAATATCTCCATGTCTTAATATAAATTCCACCAGATTCCGCACCGAGATGCGGATACAAGGCTGTTCCAGATTCATTACCTGTTTCCTCCCAGTTCATTTCTGCCGGTCTCCATTCTTCCAGGTCCGGCTCCCGTCCGCTTTCGTTCTTCAAACATCGGCTCTACCGCTCCCGTCATCCCTGCGATCACATCGATCATGGTCATGATATCTCCGCCTCTGTTCTTCTGATAAGCATGATAACTCCCCTGAATACAGAAACTCAGCATGACATTCATCGCCGTGTCTTCCCTGAATTCCGGATATTTTTCAAAGATCATCTGTTTAATGCTCCGCTCAATACTGTCTGCAAAATGATTCGCCTGACTTCCGGAAAATAAGATTGCCGTCAGAGAGTTCTGGGATACATAAGCCATCAGAAGCTCCCTTGCGAATTCCGCCGAGTGCTCCAGCAGATATTCCGGATGCTGGATACTGTTCGCGATCGACTGCACCACTTCTTCCTCCATTGCATCCGACAGATCATAGATGTCTTTATAATGTGCATAAAAGGTAGATTTATTGATCCTTGCACTTTCACACAATTCTTTTACCGTAATCTTTTCCAGCGGCTTTCTGGAACGCAGTTCGATGAACGCATTCTTAATCCCCCGCTCTGTTTTCTCAATTCTAAGGTCCATTTTATCTTCCCACTTTCCCGACACTTTTTTACATTCGTCGGTTATCCACCCATTCGTCGGTTTTGTCGGTGGATACCTTCTCAGATTTTCCTTATAATATGATTATAGATCAAAAAAGCAACTACTGTCCATTATCTTTTTTCGGACAGCTGGTTATTTATGCTGCAGTTCACAGACCCGCATTTTACAAACCACATTTTTCGTACACAGCAGCAACTATTTATTTACGGAGGTTAATATGGATTTTTACGGATTTTACACAGGAAAAATATTCGACGCCTATGAATTTCTCGGCGCACACCCGGACAAAGACGGAACTACATTCCGCACATTTGCTCCTGCCGCATCACGCATCACAGTCATTGGGGAATTTAACGACTGGCAGGAATGGGAACTGAATAAAACTTATGACGGCAATTTCTGGGAATGCTATGCCAAGGGTGCAAAGCCAGGCATGATGTACAAATACCGCATCTACAGACACGACGGAAGCTGCGTGGAACACTGCGATCCTTACGGCTTTGGCATGGAACTCCGCCCGAACTTTGCTTCCATCATCCGCGACCTGTCCCACTACAAATTCAAAGACAGCAAATGGATGCAGAAGCGTTCGGTATGCAAGGACAAGCCGCTCAATATCTACGAACTGCATTTCGGATCATTTAAGAAGCCTTCTGAAAAAGCAGACGACTGGTACACTTATGTGGAAATGATCGATATCCTGATCCCTTATCTTAAGGAAAATGATTACAACTACATCGAGATCATGCCGCTCAGCGAGCACCCTTGTGATGAATCCTGGGGCTATCAGAACACCGGATTTTTCAGCCCGACTGCCCGCTATGGAACTGCCGAAGAACTGATGAAATTCATCGATGCCTGCCATAAGAACGACATCGGTGTGATCATGGACTTCGTACCGGTACATTTTGCCGTTGATCATTACGCTCTGGCTGACTATGACGGAACTGCACTCTACGAATACCCACATCAGGATGTCGGTGTCAGTGAATGGGGAAGCTGCAACTTTATGCATTCCAGAGGTGAAGTCAGAAGCTTCCTGCAGTCTGCTGCAAACTACTGGTTAAGCGTCTACCACGTAGACGGAATCCGTATGGATGCCATCAGCCGTATCATCTACTGGCAGGGCGAACCGGCAAGAGGTGTTAACAACAATGCCGTAGATTTTATCCGTGAGATGAACCGCGGATTAAAAGCAATGCATCCGACAGCCATGCTTTCTGCTGAGGACTCCACCTCTTTTGAAGGTGTCACAAAACCTGCAGACCAGGGCGGACTTGGATTCGATTACAAATGGGATATGGGCTGGATGAACGATACGCTCGACTACTTCCGCACCGCACCGGAGTACCGAAGCCGTGACTATCACAAGCTTACATTCTCCATGATGTATTATTATAATGATGATTTTCTTCTTCCACTTTCACACGACGAAGTTGTGCACGGCAAGGCAACCATCGCCCAGAAAATGCATGGTGAGTACGAAGAGAAATTCCCACAGGCGCGTGCATTCTATATGTATATGTACGCACATCCGGGAAAGAAATTGAACTTCATGGGTAACGAGATCGGACAGCTCCGTGAATGGGATGAAAAGCGTGAACAGGACTGGGATATCTTAAAATATCCGATCCATGATGCGTTCCACCACTTCATGCAGAAGCTGAATCATCTGTACATGACGACTCCGGCTCTGTCTGCAAAAGATTATGAGAATGCGGGCTTCCAGTGGCTGGACTGCCATCAGGAAGAGCGTTGTATCTATGCGATGGAAAGAACGGATGGAAAAGAACGCATTGCTGCTGTCTTTAATTTCTCGGATGAGGATCAGAAAGGGTATGAGCTTCCGGTGGAAGATGCGAAGGAACTGGAAGTGATCCTGGCTAGTGATGATGTGACTTTTGGGGGATGTAAGAAGTATACGAAGAAGAAAGTGAAGGTTACGGATGGGAAGGCTGTGCTGGATCTTTCGGCTTATTCGGCGGTGTATTATTCAATTGCTGTTTAATTTTTAATTCATCAGACTGGCTACCCGGACCGGAATAAAGGTTAGAAACTCGTCACATTCACTGGAACGAGTTTCTAACCTTTATTCCGTGTGTATCGAATGCCTGAAGAATTAAATGGCGGGAGCGTAACCTTTGTGATACCGGAAGTGTACAAAAGCTGAAAGTCAAGGTTTCCACCACAACTTTCCATACTTTTCATCTTCTTTATACAATATATTTACGGATTCTATATATAGTTTTGTTTATAAGCATTTTCAATTGGATATTTCCAGCTTTCTCTGACATTTCCTTTCATTTACGATATAGTAATACTATCACAGTGCTAAGAATCTGCCACTGGCATTTTCTTCATGCATACTACAATAAAAGGAGCGTACTTATTATGCACAAAGATGATCAAATGACGCCAAAGGAGCGTGCTTTCGCCCTCTTTGCAGGGAAACCCGTTGACCGTATGCCTATCAAGCTTTTTTCTCCATACATCGGAATGAACTTCGGGGCATCTTATCAGGAAGCTTTTGTAGAGGCGAAATCCCGTGCCCACTGGCTCATTGAAAGTTACAAACGCTTTGGTCAGGACGGCTTAAGCGTTAATTACCGTATTGATGGTATTCCGGTTGCATTTGGAGCGGCATCTACTTATGATGCATTCGGAATTCCGATCATCAAGGAAGCTGTTCTGGAAAATATCGGGGATGTTGACCAGTTAGACCTTGAAAAACTTCGTTTTGAAAATGACCATAATGCCCAGGTTGCTTTTGATGCCGTCCGCTATATCCAGGATGAACTGAACGATGAGATCTTCACCGGTGTTGGACTGATGGGACCATTTACAACCGCAGCGAACCTTGCCGGTACAGAAAAAGTCTTAAGAGCGATGCGTAAAGACAAAGAAAATCTTCATAAGCTGCTTGATTTTGCAGCTGATGCAACAATCGAAGTCGGACGTAAGTTCGTTGAAAATAAAGTTGGTATCGGACTTGCCGAACCTACTGCTTCTCTGTTATCACCGAAGCAGTTCCGTGAATTTGTCATTCCATACTATGTAAAAGTTATGGACAAATGGAAAGAATGGGGCAGCCGTGGTTCCGGATTCCACATCTGCGGCGACACTACCAAGCTGTTAGAGACCTTCCCTGAGATGGGTATCCGCGGAATCAGTATCGACAGTTCCGTTGATATCGCTTACGCAAAAGAAACGGTCGGAGATAAACTCTCTATCATGGGAAATGTATCCCCTATGGAAATCTTAAACGGTACTCCGGAAAGTATCGAGCAGGCTGTTATCGACTGCTTCCGCAAATGCTGGGACAACCCTCGTGGATTCACGATTGCACCGGGATGTGATATTCCTGTCACAGCTTCTCTTGAAAATATCGACGCATATATGCATGCAGCAAGAAAATGTGCAAAATACCCGGTTCAGCCTTCAAACTGGGAATAGAAATCTGAGAAACTCAGATTCAAAAGTTTTGAATTAAAGAGTAAAATCAGCTTATGAGTAAAAACTATTTTTTCACTCATAAGCTGATTATTTTTATACAGAGTATCTGCTAATTATTCCGGCATCCGTAAAGAACTACCATTGGCAATCTGGAAAATTGCAGGTTCTCTATCTATCGCGCTTATAGTATATGCACTTCCTTCATGCTTCCATTCTTTATCCTGTAATCCAGATTTTTTATACACATCTGTCCTGCAAGACGTATTTTCCCCTTCATCCGGATACATGCTTCCGCATAACTTAACATATCATCCTCCGGAGACGTATCTTCTTCCAGAATAGTATCGTTATTGATCCGGCGGTCAATCAACTCTGCTTTTCCCGTCCCAAGAAGCGCAAACGTCGTTTTCGGACAGAGCAGAATCATCGTGTGTTCATCTGCCAGTTTTTCCGCTTGTTTTACAAAATCATATGTAAAAAGATCCACCATCTGTTCTGCCATCTTCGGTCCCAGAATATTGACCCCGCCGGAAGAATCTGCATAACTTATAAGATCGACTCCATGTTCTTTCGCAAGTTTCATATAGGCAAGTATCTCTTTTCCTAATTTTGCAAATATCTGCGCCATAAGTTTCGGCTTTTTCCGCATTCCTTTGAATACATATTTGGGATCGATCAGTACATTTAATATCGTCAGCGGTCCCGACACCTCAAATACGATGTGTTCACCTTTCTCATGCAATATCCTGCATGCCTGTAACACTTCCTGTATCCGTCCTTTTTCAAAATCAATTTCCGGAAGGTCTAATATTTCTTCTATTTCTGTACACAGGTATTCCTTTGCTCTCGGACCGGTCTTTTCATTTCCATAATTGATGATTCCTCCCATTGCCTCTGCTTCAACTGTATGACAAAACGGAAGTTCACAGAATGGCGCCTTATCACATTCCTTAAGTACCTGTGACAATTCTGCCATCGTTTCCGCATGCTTATATGCATCTGGAAATGTCAGATGTGTCCGGTTTGTTACCTCTTCACGGATACCTGCGGAATTTCCATATGTACATTTAAAATCCTGAATCATTTTTCTTTTACACTCTCATTCTATC
>JBNMJT010000080.1:0-10468 GCA_050873945.1 Dorea sp. | reverse complement strand
GGCGTATGCCGAGTTTCAAATTTTGAATGCCTGCTTTTAGCAGAATTTTGCCCCTTTAGTATTACCCGCCGACGGAACCTGAACAGGAAAGGATTCCTAACTTTTATTCCGGTCCGGGTAGCCGTCGCTTCATGCATTAAACAACAAATTGATTTAATAGTTCCATGATTTTCGTCTGCAGCTCCTCTACGGAATGCTTCCGCGACCGCGCACATTCCTGTGCCTGGCATCCGCAGATGATGCATTTACGGTAGGTGCCGCGGGATAACTTCATACCGTCAGTTCCAATGACATCCATATCAAAGAGCCGTCCGAGAGGATGGCTTTCTTCAATTTCAGTAGCAAGCGTCTTGATATCTTCGGCGGGTGCGTCCAATGCCATGATCAGTTCATCACCGGAAGGTTCGTGGAATTCTTCGGTGTGAAGGATTGCTATATTGTGAGCAGAAAGAGCTTTTAATAATTCCGCTTTTCCGGAATCAAAAGCTTTCCGGATCTGTTCGTTGGTTTTTACCGGACCCGGGATGTTCATGCAAAAAGACAGGACTGGTTTATTATATTTACTGATTAGTTCGTTCTGGATGCTTACGCGCCGGTCGCGGCAGTTCATCATATCTGTGATAGTTACGTTTATTCCGTTCATATTGAAAGAACTCCTTTCGTATCAAAAGTATATATTTAAATTGAGTTTACATAGTATATTCTTTGTAATCATTATAAGATTTTACCAGTAAATTTTCCAGAAAAAGAAAATAAAGAATAATTGAAATATAAATATGTATAGTATATACTATGTATATACAAAAACGAAGGAGGTTAATTTATGCAGGCACAAGTAAAAACGTGGGGAAATAGTCAGGGAATTCGCATTTCAAAGGAAATATTAAAAGCGGCAAATATAAAACTTGATGATATTCTGGATGTAAAAATATCTGATGGAATGATTACATTAGTAAAACCTTTCAGACATAAGACTTTGGAGGAACGTGCAGAGCGGTATGGAGGAAAGCTTAATCTAAACGGAGAGTATGATTGGGGAGAAAGAGTCGGAAGAGAGGGATGGGAATAATGGTCCATCAAGGCGATATTTTAAAAGTGGAAAAAATTAAAAATCCAGTATTAGTTGTGAGTAAGGATTTTTTTAATGAGACAGGAGAAATTATAGGATGTCCAATATTTGATTATAATTATAATATAGAGAGTCCACTTCATATAGAGATAGAAACGGAAAACAGGAAAGGATATGTACAGTGTGAAAATCTTAGTATGTTGGATTTGAATATGAGAGGATTTTCAGTTATAAACAGAATCTCTATTAATTATGTAATGGATATAACGGATACAATACAAGGAATATTTGATTATATATAAAAACAAAGGCTGCAGCTGTTACATGGCTGCAGCCTTTTTGCGTATTCTTAACAAATATTAAGAAAACCCCCCTCTCTCCTGTAAGGTTCCAAGACTATGATAAACCCATAAAGAGATAAACAAAGTCACAAGATAAATGAAAGAGGAGGATACAAACATGGAGATCAAAAGACCTGCAATAGCGGGAACATTAGAATCCAGTGACTGTCAGGTAATGGTAGAGGCCGGAGAAGGAAAGATCGACCTGTCCTTAGACAGTGCAGTAATCAATCAGTATGGCAATCAGATCCGCAAGGTTGTCCTTGAGACACTTGAGAATCTTGGGGTAGACGATGTGAAGATTGCAATCGTTGATAAAGGAGCGCTTGACTGTACGATCAAGGCAAGAGTAGAAGGAGCGATTTTCCGTTCTGTAAAACAGTTAGATAATCTGCCATGGGGAGGTGCGATCAGATAATGAATCCAAATAAGAAACGTTTAAGAAGAACCATGATGTTTTTGAATGCCCAGAAGCCTGGACTTATCAAAGATCCATATATTTACAAACCAGATTCGATTATGCTGGATCTGGAAGATGCAGTAGCTGAGAACCAGAAAGATGCAGCGAGATTCTCACTGTTCCATGCACTGAGAAGCATTGACTACAGAGGATGCGAACGTGTCGTACGTATCAATGGTCTGGATTCTCCTTACTGGAAGGAAGACATCCGCTGTTCCGTAGCCGGCGGCTGTGATGCAATCCGTATTCCAAAGACAGAGACAGAAGAAGATGTCAAACTGGTAGAAAAAGAAGTCGTAAGAGCAGAGCGTGAGTTCGGACGTCCGGAAGGAAGTGTCCTGATCATGGCAGCGGTAGAATCTGCAAGAGGTGTAATGAATGCCCTTGAGATCTGCGAAGCGTCTGACAGATTATTCGGAGTTGCGTTATCCGGTGGAGATTACACAAAAGACTTACAGACACACATCACAGGAACCGGTATCGAGCTTATGGGAGCAAGACAGAACCTTGTGATCGCAGCGAGAGCAGCAGGTGTGCAGTGCTTCGACACTGTATACACAGACCTTGATAACATGGAAGGATTCCGTCAGGATGTAGAGACGATCCACCTTATGGGATTCGACGGAAAATCCATCATCAACCCAAGACAGATCAATACAGTACATGAGATTTATACACCATCTCAGAAAGACATCATCTTTGCAGAAAAGGTTGTAAAAGAAATCGATGAAAAGAAAGCACAGGGAATCGGTGTATTTACGGTAGACGGTAAGATGATCGACATTGCATTCTACGACGGCGCAAAGAGAACAATCAGTCTGGCAAAAGCCTCAGGCGTGTACAAGGGGGATTTATAAGATGATTAATGCAGTTGGAAGAGACATTCCGGAAGAGATTCTGGAAGCAACAGGAAAAGAAGTATTTCAGGGAACACATCATTTTGATGGATATGAATATAGAAAACAGGGACCGATGACAAAATGTGTTATCAACTCGAACGGAAGCAAACTTGTGGATAACATCCGTGACGTCCTGGAAAAATGTGGAATCAAAGACGGAATGACAATCAGTTTCCACCATCATTTCCGCGACGGTGACTACGTTGTAAATATGGTTATGAAAGAGATCCACGATATGGGAATCAAAGATATCACGATCTGTGCAAGTTCCCTTGGTAAAGCACATGCACCACTGGTTGAATATATCGAAGACGGTACAATTACAAATATCGAATCATCCGGTGTACGTGGAGCAATCGGAGAAGCTATTTCTCATGGAAAATTAAAAGGACTTGCAATCATGCGTTCTCACGGCGGACGTGTCCGTGCGATCGAAAGCGGGGAGACACAGATCGATATCGCATTCGTTGGAACTCCGACAGCAGATGAATATGGTAACTGCCGTGGTATCGGTGGAAAATCTGACTGTGGTGTGCTTTCTTATGCGATGGCGGATGCTTACCATGCAGACAAGGTTGTAGCAATCACAGACTGCCTGGTTCCATTCCCGAACTTCCCGGCTCACATTTCTATGACAAAGGTTGATTATGTCGTAGTTGTAGATGAGATCGGTGATCCGAAGAAGATCGCAACAGGAGCAGCAAAACCGACTACAGATATGAGAAAGCTTATGATGGCCGATTACTGTACACAGTTCGTTGTAAATACACCATATTTCAAAGATGGATTCTCTTATCAGACAGGTGTCGGCGGTGCATCTATCGCATCTACGATCTCACTTGCCAAGATCATGAAAGAGAGAAATATCCGTATGAGATTCGGTGTCGGCGGCTTAACAAAACCAATGTGTGACCTTCTGATCAACGACCAGGTAGACGTTCTTCTGGATACACAGGATTTCGACCTTGCAGCCGTAGAATCTGTAAAGAACCTGAAACATTTCCGAATCAGTGCAGGAGAATATGCGAATCCATTCAATAAGGGTGCAGTTGTAAACAAACTGGACTTCGTAATCCTTGCAGCACTGGAAGTAGACGTACACTTCAACTGTAACGTAGTTGTAGGATCAGACGGAATGCTGACAGGAGCACAGGGCGGACATCCGGATACAGCAGCAGGAGCAAAATGCTCGATCGTTATCGCACCGCTTCTTCAGGGAAGAATCCCGGCTATCTGTACAGATGTAACAACCGTTACAACACCTGGTGAGACTGTAGACGTAGTCGTAACAGATTACGGTATTGCAATCAATCCTAGAAGACAGGATCTGATCGAGGCAATGAAGGATGTAGACCTTCCGTTCAAGACAATTGAAGAGTTAAGAGACATCGCATACTCTATCGCAGGAGAGCCGCAGAAGGTTGAATTCGGAGACAGAGTCGTAGGAATCATCGAAAGCCGTGACGGTACGATCATGGATGTCGTAAGAGAAGTAAAGCCATTTGAATTCTCTGAGGATGATAAATAAGATATGAATCAGGCATTTTAGAAAGATTATAATGCCGGAGAGGAGTGGAAAAGATGGAATCTGTAAGCATGATGAATCAAAAATGGATTCAGACAGGATTCATGGATGTGAAAAAAGAAGCCAGAAATATGGAGCAGACGGCAGAGCACATCGGGGCGCTCGCATACCGTGCACTTCTGGAAGAAGTCTATACCACTCCGAAACCGGGACTCGTAGATCTTGCGACGACCGGAGCGCATACCGATATGGATGTGCATACATTTGAAAGAAGTGCTGCGGCACTTTGCCCCTGGTTTGTGCGGATGGCTCTTGAAGGAGAGACCTTCCAGGGGACACCCCGTGAGCTTTTTCTGAAGATCAGAACTTATGGGATCGCAGCGGAACAGGAGATGTACCGGGCAACCGGCGGCGTGAATACGCACAAGGGACTGGTCTTCACTCTTGGCATCTTCTGTGCGGCAGCGGGCAGACTGAAAAAAGAAGGAAAAAGTATAACTATCAGGGAGCTTGTGTATATGGAACAGCTCATGACAGCAGAAGTCTTAAGAGAAGAGATTCTGCAGCTGGTTTCGCCGTCAGAAGCAGAAGAACGGATGGAAAGATTTCAGACAAACGGGATAAAGAACCTGCAGGCTTATGGAACAGCAGGCATCAGAGGAGAAGCGCTTCTGGGATACCCTTCCGTCACAGAAGCGGCTCTTCCGGTATTGCAGCAGGGAAAGAAAGAGGGAAGAGACTGGAATCTTGTGAAACTCCAGGTACTCATGACGTTGATGAGTCAGGTACAGGATTCCAATATTCTCTCAAGGACTTGTCCGGAAGTATTGAAAAATGTTCACAAAGAAGCAGAAATGTTTCTGGACGCAGGCGGTGCCTATCAGAAAGACGCCGTACAGATATTACTTCAGATGGATCAGTCCTTTATACAGAGAAATATCAGTGCAGGCGGCTGTGCGGATATTCTGGCAGCAGCAATTTTTCTTGATTCATTAGTGGAAGAAGGAGAAGAAGCATGATATTAGACGGAAGACCATTAAGAGGAAAAGAACTGGACCAGCTGAAAGATTTTCTGGGAAGTTGGGAAGTCGAATATGATCCGGAAGCAGAATATACAGTATGCCTCCTGAATGACAGTTATGAGATAGAAGCTGCCGGATCTGTATGTGGTCATGTGATATGCTGTGTGGCGTTCGGAGAAGCCGGACGGGAAAAGTATGCACATACTCTGATCGCAAGACTGGTGCAGTATCAGTTCAAAAAATCCAGAAGCCACATTCTGGTCTATACCAGACCGGAATACCTGGAGCTGTTCCGGGAACAGGGATTTTATCCGGTTCTGAATATCGGAAAGACTTTGCTTATGGAGAACAGGATCTGCGGCCTTCGGAGTGAGATCATCGAAGAAGGCATGGATGACATGTTAGAGGAAGAACAGAAATGTTCGATTTTATGTAATTTGCTTATCGAAAATAAAAAAATACAGGAGCTGATCCCGGCTGATATCCGGAACAAACTCCTGCATACATCACAAAAAAGTATGTATGAAACAAGGTTTAAGGAATAAACCTGTACCCAAGCCCGCGGATCGTAATGATATGCTGCGGGCTTTGTTTATTATCTTCGATCTTGCCGCGCAGACGGTTGATGTAGACCATGATCGCATTGTCATCGATGGCAACCGTATTGCCCCAGACATGTTCATAGATCATGTCTTTGGTAAACACCTGCTGCGGGTGTTTCATGAAGAGAAGAAGGAGTGCACTTTCTTTTGCAGAAAGGATCAGCTCTTCCCCGTTCTTATAGAAACGCATGGTAGAAGAATCGTAGCTGAACGGACCGGATTCCAGAATATCGGAACTGTCCAGAACCAGATTCTTATTCCGGCGGATCAGTGCTTTTACTTTGGCACCGAGAACCAGAGGGCGGAACGGCTTGGTAATGTAGTCATCGGCTCCGAGCGAGAGACCGTACAGGGAATCATAATCTTCATTTCTTCCGCTGACGATCATAACCGGAGTGCTGATACCCTGGCTCCGGATCTTCTTGATCACTTCGAAGCCTTCCATATCGCCCAGCATAACGTCCATTAAGATGATGTCAAATGTGTGATTCTTTATAATATTAAGAGCTTCTTTTCCGGACATTGCAATGGTCGGATCGAGCTCATTACTTCTCATAACTTTCTCTAATAACTTGCAGATGGCAGGATCGTAATCCACAATCAGTACTTTATCAGCCATTTCAGGAACCTCCTTAAAACCTGTGTTAAAACCTTCTGAAAAGGCTATACAATCATATAAAAACATTATAATATTATTCTATATTGAAGTCAATCCGGTATGGGACGGAGTGGGGATACGAAGTACAGGGAAAATATACGGAAAAAGCTAAAAAGAGGAGTGAAAAAAGAGGATGCAGGAACAGAAAAAATCTGGAAAGATAAGTAAAAAATGGATCATCGGAGCGGTTCTCCTGTTGATCATTTTTTCGGTATTTGGCATACACGTATGGAAGGATTACCGGGATACGCTGATGGACAATCAGATCGAGCAGCTGAAGGTGACGACAGAAATTCTGAGTAAAAATATGGAATCTTCCATACAGGAATATGAGGACGATCTGGACTTTTTTGATGGCTTAAAAAATGCAGAAGATGCGAAAGAGATTTTCCAGAGTTATGTAGAGAAAAAAGAAGTATTCGTAGAAGATCTGTTCTGGGAGAAACAGGACGGGACATTTCTTGGAAGTGTGTCCGGGAAACAGTATAAAGACGGGATCAAGATCGCGCAGATGAGTGACGAGAAGAGTATGTACCAGATGAAAAGGGAAGATACAAAACAGGAAAAATATCTGGTAGTCAAGAAGGTTCTGGATGATGGGAATAATCTCTGCCTGGTTGTAAATGAAGAAAAATATTATAACAAAATCATTTCCGATATTAAGATTGGAAGTAACGGATATATCGTGATCAAGGCTTCCGATGGAAGGATCCTTATGCATCCGGACAATGATCAGTGGGGAATCGATGTGATCGCAGGCCGAAAGAAGATGTACCCGGATCTGGATTTTTCCAGTCTGGAGAAGATGATCGAGGATCAGAAAAAGGGAGAAGAAGGAGTATCGGTGTACTATTCTTACTGGTGGACGAAGAAGGATGTTCCGAGAGTAAAAAAGATCAGTGTGTACACGCCGGCGAAAATAGGGGATGACTTTATCGTGATCAGCAGTGTGACAGATTATACGGAGTTCTATCAGCCGATCCGTGAAGGATTCACCGGACTGTTGTTCTTGTTTGCAGGAATTCTTGCAGTGTGCATGCTGGTATTCTTCCTTGCAATGAAGATGTTCCACCAGAGAAAGCAGGTTGAATCGGAAAATGCGTATCTGAAGGAATTGAATGGACTTCTGGAGGAAGTGCATCAGAATGAGGAAACCATTGCACATCAGCAGCGCCTTCAGATCATGGGAACGATGACGGGGGGAATCGCACATGAATTCAATAACTTCCTGACTCCGATCATGGGATATGCAGAACTTCTGATGATGGAACTTCCGGAGGATTCGGATGAATATGACAGTGTAGCAGAGATTTACGAAGCTTCCGAAAAAGCCAAGGATGTTGTGCGGCAGATCTCAACACTCAGCCGCAAGAATGTTGAGACGGTGTACAAAGAAGTCCCGGCAGCACAGATGTTAAGACGTGCGGTGAAGATGGCGGATTCCGTATGCCCGTCAGGAATTCAGATGGAGAGCCAGATTGAGCTTGCGGATCAGAGCATTCTGGGAAATGCAACGCAGATCCATCAGGTGATCCTGAATATCTGCGTCAATGCGGTCCATGCGATCGGCAAGAAGAATGAAGGCCGGAAAAATGAAGGTAAGACTGAGGGGAAGATTGAGATCAGTGGAAAAGAGATGGCATACCAGGAGATAGAGGAGGAGCTTAAGAAGCATCTGAATGATGCGTGGGAGCATTACATTCATATTCAGATCCAGGACAATGGATGCGGCATGGACAGTGAGACACTGCGCCAGATCTTCAATCCGTTCTTTACAACGAAGAAAGGCGGGGAAGGTACCGGCCTTGGTCTGGCGCTGGCAGAGCAGATCATTTTATCTCATAAAGGATACATTTATGCAGAGAGCGAAAAGGGTGTTGGCAGTACATTCTATATTCTGCTTCCGGTCATGGAGAAGAATGAGGGGATGGAATTTGCGAAGACGGATGAAGCACAGGATATCCGGATCGTGGCAGCAGATGATAATGTAAAGGTATTGAAGCTGCTTCAGAAGAACTTTTCAAAGCTGGGTGTCGAGATCCAGACATTTACGAATAAGAAAGAATTGCTGGACGATCTGAAGACCAGAGGTGCAGATGTATTGTTCGTGGATGAAAGTATGGAAGATATCGGCGGGATTGATTTCTGTATGTCGGTGCAGGGAAAATACCCGGATATGAAGAAGATCCTGATGGTGAGCCATATCACACGAGAGATCGCAGAGGCGAAGAGCAGAGATATTATTGACGGGTATGTGGAGAAACCGGTATCTGCGACGACTCTGCTGGAAGCGGTGAGAGATGCGGCAGATTAAACTGCAGAAATTGAGAAGAAGAGTAGAGGATATATATGCCGGAAAAACAAATGATGTTCGGAAATTTGTGTAATAGAAGCGTGTAATAATAGCATATACATAGAAATATGTATTTAAAAAAGAACAGTTTCTTAATGATTTTAAAGAGGAACCTTAACAGACTGTAAGATGAATTTCTTAAGTATGTAAGGTTCTTTTTTTATACTATAACCATCAAGAGGAAAACGAAAAAGTACAAAGGAAAGGATGGAAGAAGAAATGAATGAAACAATGCTTGCAGTCCTCGGATTTGCAACGGTTATAACAATTATTGTTCTGCTTCTTAGGAACGTTACAGTTCCGGCACTGGCGTTCGTTGGTGTATCAACAGTAACCACAGCGATTCTCGTGGTAACAAAAACATTTACAATTAAAGAAATGGGTGAATTCATCCAGGCCGGTGTGGAAGGCGTTCATGGAACCGCTGCACTGTTTATCTTCTCGGTATTATTTTTCGGTATCATGACCGATGCGGGAATGTTTGATAAGATCATCGGAAAGCTGATGAAAAAAGTAGGAAGTAACGTCGTTGGAGTTGCAGTGATGACTTGTCTGATCGCTATGATCGCACATCTGGATGGTGCAGGTGCCGCTACATTCCTGATCACAATTCCGGCTATGCTTCCGGTATACAAAAGACTGGGTATGAGACCTACAACACTGATGCTGATCTGTGTATCTGCCATGGGTGTTATGAACCTTCTGCCTTGGGGCGGACCGACGATGAGAGCAGCAACTGTTCTTGGAATCGAGCCGAATAAATTATGGTTACAGATTCTTCCGATGCAGATCGTAGGTATTATCATTGCACTTGCAACTGCAGTCATCTGGGGAAATATTGAAAAACGCAGAGGTGCCGGAACAGAAGAAGTGATGGCAAAAGCTGCACTTGAGATGCAGGAAGAAGAGGAAGAAGCTGGTGTGAAAGAAAGTGATCTGGCAAGACCACAGAACTTTATCTTCAACCTGATCCTGACACTGGTTGTAATTGCATGTCTGATCTTTGTGAAGGTACCATCCTATTATGTATTCATGATCGGTTGTGTTATCGCATTATTTGTTAACTATCCTGGAGCAAAACTTCAGAATAAGATTATTAAGTCGCATTCCGGTCCTGCTATTATGATGGCCTCAACCATTTTATCTGCCGGAGTATTCTTAGGTGTTATGGAGCAGTCAGAGATCATGATGCACATGGCAAATGTACTGGCCGGACTGATTCCTCAGTCTATGGGAAGATTCCTTCCGATCATTATCGGACTTCTGGCTGTACCACTTACACTGTTGTTCGATACAGATTCCTTCTTCTTCGGTCTGATGCCGATCCTGATCAGCATCGCAGGAGAATTCGGAGTCGAAGCAACACACATTGCGATTGTTATGGTTGTATGCCGTAACTGTGCAACATTTATCAGCCCTGTCGTACCTGCAACCTTCCTTGGTGTCGGTCTTGCGGGTGTTGAGATCAAAGATCATATTAAGAAATGTTTCTTCTGGATCTGGGGTGTCAGCATTATCTGTCTGATATCCGGACTGATC